>JBEKRJ010000606.1:0-3746 GCA_049518835.1 Solirubrobacteraceae bacterium | reverse complement strand
GCGCGCGCATGCAGCCGGGTTGCGGACCCACTGGGGTCGCAAGGTGCTCGAGGTCCGTCCCCCAATCCAGATCGACAAGGGCCGCGGGATCACGTCGTTCTTGGATGGAGTCGAGATCGATGCGGCGCTGTACGTCGGCGACGACACCACCGACCTGGACGCGTTCCGCGCCCTGCACCGGCTGCAGGAGCAGGGCACGATCGCGCAGGCGGTGCGCGTCGGCGTCAGCTCCGAAGAGGGGCCGTCGGAGCTGACCAGCGAGGCGGACCTGCTGGTCGACGGAACCGACGGCGTGAGGGAAATGCTGGCGGCGCTGGTCGCCGCGGGTCCTGAGTAGCAACGTGCGGTTCACGGATTTCCTGCGCACCACGGTTCTGATCAGCGCGGCCTCCGCAAGCGCGCTGGCGGCCGTCACGGTCGCCGCCGCCGCCAGCGGCGCCGGCGACCTGATCGTCCCGGTCGCCGCGGCGTGGTGGGCGATTGCGGCGCTGATCGGCGTCTGGCTGGGACGCCGGGCCGAGACCTCGCCGCCGATCGCGTCACTGTTGTCGAGCGCCCGTACGCAGACGATGCTGCCCGAGGTGAACCCCGGGCGCACGCTGCTCAACCGCCTGTGGCCGCTGCTGCTCTGCACCCTCGGCGCCGGCGCGCTCGCGTTCGTCGCGCCCCAGGTGCCCGCGGTCGCAACCGGCTTTGCGATCATCTGGGCGCTCGCGTGGCGGCGCCAGGCATCGGCCGTGAGCGCGATCGAGGAGCGCGACGGGGCGCGTTTCTACATCGCGCGGACCTCGCCGCTGAAGGCGATCAGGCTGGTGCGCACGCCTGGCTTTCGCTCGAACCTGTTCGAGCTCAACGGCGCTGCCGGGCGCCCGCACGGGGCCCGACCCCGCGCGTGACCGACGTCCTGATCGTTTGCACCGCGACGACGGCCGGCTGGCGCGCGGTCGCGGACGAGCTCGCGGGTGCGATCACCCGCGCGGGTGCCACCGTGCAGACCGTCACCGCCGCGCCGCAGCGGCGCGTGCGCACGTTCGCGCTCACCGATCTGCTCGAGGCGCGAGCCGCGCGCGAGGCGTGCCGGAAGGGGATCGCCGCGCACCGCCCGCAGGCGATCATCTACTGCTCGATCACCGCCGCGCTGCTGTGGCCCACGCCCGGGGCGGTGGCGCTGGACTCGATCGCGGCCGAGAACCGTCCCGGGCGCCACGGCGTCTGGCAGCGCCCGCTCGAGCGCCGGCGGCTCGCGCGCGCGCCGCTGGTGCTCGCGTCGACCGAGCGCGCGCTGGCGCCGCTGCTCGGGCCCCACGGCGCGCTGGTCGTGATCCCGCCCGCGGTCGAGGTGGCGCCGCCCGCGCGTGCCCCGCGCGAGCTCGCGGCGGTCGCGTATGCGGCCGATCCCGACAAGCGCCGGCTGGGGCTGGTGCTCGAGGCCTGGGCGCGCGCCCGCCGGGCCGGCGAGACGCTGGTCGTCACCGGCGTCGAGCGGCTGCCGGCGATCGACGGCGTGCGGGCCGCGGGGCTGCTGCCCGGCGACGAGTTTCGGGCGCTGCTGCGCCGCGCGCGGGCGTTCGTGACCGCCCCGCGGCGCGAGGACTTCGGGATCGCGGCGCTCGAGGCGCTCGCCAACGGCTGCCAGCTGGTGAGCACGCCCTCGCCGGGGCCGTACCCGGCGCTGGCGCTGGCGCGGGAGCTGGACGGCCGGCTGGTCAGCGACGACCTCGGCGCGGCGCTGCGGATCGCGCTCGACGATCCGCGCCCCGGGTACGCGCTGCAGGCCGCAGCGCTGCTGGCCCCCTACCGGCGCGAGGCGATCGATCAGCGGGTCGCCCGCGACGTCCTGCCAAGATTGCTGGCGAGATGATCTCTGCCTACATTCCCAGCCCGTCCGCGAACGGCTTCTCGATCGGGCCGTTGTTCGTGCACGCGTACGGGATCGCGTACGTGTTCGCGGTCGCCGGCGCGATCATCGTCACCCGCCGGCGCTGGGCAAAGCTCGGCGGCGACCCCGAGTTGGTCTACGAGGCCGCGATCTGGGGCTTCCCGGCCGGGCTGATCGGCGGCCGGATCTATTTCCTGATCACGACCCCGAGCCAGATCCCCGACCACTGGTGGGGCCCGTTCGCGATCTGGAAGGGGGGACTGGGGATCTGGGGCGGGATCGTCGGCGGCGTGATCGGCGGCTTGCTGCTGCTGCGCCGACGCCTGTACAAGGCCGACGTGCTGCGCTTCATGGATGCGGTCGCGCCCGGCCTGCTGGTCGCGCAGTCGATCGGGCGGATCGGCAACTACTTCAACCAGGAGCTGTTCGGCAAGCCGACGACGCTGCCGTGGGGGCTGAAGATCGATCCCGCCCACCGCCCGCCCGGCTACGAGCAGTACGCCACCTTCCAGCCGACATTCCTGTACGAGATCATCTGGAACCTGCTGCTGGCGTCGTTCTTGGTGTGGCTCGGGCACCATCGCAAGATCAAGACGCCCGGCCTGTTCGCGCTGTACGTCGCCGGCTATTCAGGGTTTCGGATCTTCGAGGAGACAGTCCGGATCGACTACTCCGTGCACGTGCTCGGGATGCGGCTCAACTTCTGGGTCGCGACGCTCGTGTGCATCGCCGGCTTGACGTGGTTTGCCGCGATTCAGCGGGGGTGGGGGCTGCGCAAGCGCAGCGTCCCTGGGGCCGAAAGTCCGAGCCGCCGCGCGGCGGAAACGAGTGGCTCGCCCCGCTAAGGGCCCGCGGGTCCTAGCTCAGCCAGGCTCGCGTCGGCGGGCGTGCGCAGTCGGCTATGCGGCGAGGCGGTGGCGCGGGCGCAGGTCTTGCAGCTGCGCCCAGGGCTTGGTGTTGGCGACATCGGCGGCGGTCAGCCACGCGCGGCGCGCGGTCGCGACCCCGTAGCGCGCGACCTCGAAGCCGCCGACGCGATGGGCGTCGCAGTCGATCAGCAGCCCGACGCCCGCCGCCGCGGCGGCGCGCGCGTGGTTCTCGTCGAGGTCGCGGCGGTCCGGGCTGGCGTTGATCTCGAGCATCGTCCCGGTCGCCGCCGCGGCTTGCAGCACGCGCTCGAAGTCGAGCTCGTACGGCGGGCGTTGTTCGAGCTTGCGCCCCGACGGATGGCCGATCGCGTCGACCAGCGGGTGCTCGATCGCCCGCACGATCCGGGCGGTCATCTGCGCGGCCGGCATCCGCAACGACGAGTGCACCGATGCGATCACCCAGTCGAGCGCCGCCAGCAGCTCGTCGTCGTAGTCGAGCGACCCGTCCGGCAGGATGTTGACTTCGGACCCCGCCAGCAGCTCGATCCCGTCGATCTCGGTCGCTCGGATCAGCTCGATCTGTTCGAGCAGGCGCTGCGCGGACACCTCGTCGCCGAACCCGAAGCTCGCGGAGTGATCGGTGATCGCGAGGTACTCGTAGCCCGCATCGCGCGCCGCAATCGCCATCTGCTCGATCGAGGCGGTGCCGTCCGACGCCGTCGTGTGGCAGTGCAGGTCGCCCTTCAGGTCTGCCGCCCCGATCAGCTCCGGCAGCGTGCCGGCGGCTGCCGCCTCGAGCTCGCCACGGTTCTCGCGCAGCTCGGGCTCGATGTACTGCAGGCCGAGCAGCGCGTAGACCTCGTGCTCGTGCTCGCAGCGGTGCGTCTCGCCGGTGGCGTCGTCGAGGATCCCGTACTCGGACACGTGCAGGCCCTTGCGGACCGCCGCGTCGCGCAACGCCATGTTGTGCTGCTTGGACCCCGTCAGGTGCTGGAGCA
>JBEKRJ010000605.1:0-3750 GCA_049518835.1 Solirubrobacteraceae bacterium | reverse complement strand
TCAGCGCCGCTCGTCTACCAGTTGCACGCGATCATCGCCTGGGCGTTCTGGGCGTTCTTCCCCTTCAGCCGGCTCGTGCACGCGTGGAGCATCCCGCTGCAATACCTCGGGCGGCCCTACATCCTTTACCGCCGACGGTACACAGCCGCACGCTGATGGGCGAAAAGCCGCTCACCGCCGGCGTGCTGCAACGCGTCCTGGACTCGATCCCACCGGCGGCCGGGGCCGAGGTGATGGGCACCGGGATCGTGTCGATCGCACTCTCGCTCGACGGCCACGAGACGCTCTCGCGGATCGTGCTCGCGATCGCCCAGCTCGCAGTCGGCCGCGGCGACCACTGGATCACCGGCGGCGCGCTTGCGATCTCGACCCTCGCCGCCGGCAGGATCACCGCCGGCGCCAAAGCACTCGCCACCCTCGGACACGGCGCCGGAGCGCTTCAGGACCTGGCGGTCGGACTGTGGGTCGCGACGATATTGTGGCTGCCCGTGCTGCTGCTCGCCGAGACGCTGCGGCCACGGCTGCGCTACGACGTGCGTCGCTGGTCAACCGTCTTCCCGGTCGGCATGTACGCCGCCTGCAGCTTCGTCGTCGGGACCGTCGCGCACGCCAGCGCGATCAGCAGCTTCGCGCGGGTGTGGGTGTGGGTCGCGCTCGCGGTCTGGGCGGTCGTGCTCCTGGCCATGATCCGCCGCGCGGGCCAGATCTTGCGGGCCGACGGCGAACCCAACCCACGCGGCGCGAACGAGCTCACCTCCAGCAACCCCACCGCGCAGCCCACGCCTCAGCTCTCGTCATCCGCCTGGTCGAGTGCGGCGGCCACGGCCGCCAGCTCCGCGGCTGGCAGCGCGCTCTCGATCAACGGAAAAAGCTCACGTTCCTCGCGCCGGACATGACCTGACATCAAGCTCCCGAGCTCCTTTAGCGCGGTCACGGTCGTGGTCGAGTCGCGCTCCAGGGCGGCGATCCGGTAGCGGATCGCGACGTGGTCGCACAGTACCCGGGCGACCAGCGCGTCATAGGGATCAGCGTGGCCCGCGTAAACCGGGAGCAGCACCTGCTCCTCGCAGCGAAAGTGCGCGCGCCCGTGCCCTTCCCAGTAGGCAAGCACCGCGGCGCGCGCCTCGGCGGCCGTCGCTGCGCTTGCGCGAGAAAGCTTCTGCGCGACGAACAAGGCCTGGTGGTGATCGCGCGAAAGCGACGCCAGAGCAGGATCGCGCTTCACCGCTACGCAGGCTCCCGCAGCCGCTCAAGGCCCTCGACCGCCAGCCCGCCCCCGAGTTCGATCAGACACCCCGCCACGTACGGGTCGCGCACCACAAAGCCCGCGAGTCTCGTCCTCGGCGCCAGCGCGTCCAACAGCCCGCGCGTGATCCCACGGTGCAGCACGCACACGACCTCCGCGCTCTCGCGCACAGCATCGCGATATGGACAGTTGCACAGCCGATAGGTCAACCCACGCCCCGGGCCGGCCTCCCGCCGAGGCTGAAAACCCAGCGATGCGAGCACCGCATACAACTTCTCCTCCGCCGCACAATCCCCATTGGGCGCCAGCTCCCGCCCGATCTCACGCCCGGTCGCCTCAACTGCACGCAGACTCGCCTTGCCCGGCGAGATCACCCGCGCAAGCCAACGCCCGAGCTCCGCATACCCGCTCGGAGCCTCACCGCCCGGGCGTGCGTCGGGGGCGATCATCCACATGTCACGCGGCCGACCCCGCGCCTGACGCGTGCGCTCACGAGACACCAGCCCGACGTCCCGCAACCGCTCGAGATGCACCCGCACCCCGTTGGGATGCATGTCGAGGCGCTCGGCCAGCTCCTCGGTCCCCGCCGGCCGGCGCAGCTCCCCCAGCACGCCAAACAGCCGCGAGCGCGTCGGCTGAGCGAGCGCATCATCAGGCCGCGCGGGAACATCCATCGCAACCGGCAAGTCTCGCACACCCTCAGTTGGAAAACGACCACGGACGCCAACATTTTACCAGCCTTTATGTAAAAAACAGCCGCGTGGAGGTCCGCAGGCTACGGTCAACGGGTACATCGACGAGATCGCAAGCGACCCGACCTTGGGCGTCGTTGATGTCCGCCTGAACTTCGATCCGATCCTCTCCGTGGCCGATACGGGCCAGCGGATCAGGCCGCTCCCTCCGAACGTGACCGAAGTGATCCTTGTAGCCTAGCCTGGCGATTGGAACACGCGGCGACACACAACGAGAGCGTGTGGAACTCAGAAAATGTTGCGGTCCGCGGGGGCATCTGATCGCCTTCCGACCCGAAGGACGTCGTTCACCGCCATCGCCGCGTCGACGACACCGCGCGGCACGCGTGTGAGCACAGGCGCGCGCCGGGCGAAAATCAGCCAGCCCGAGTGGCCCGCTGTCGCTGGCGCTGCTCGACCGCTTCAGCGAGATCCCACGCCGCGGCGGACAGCTGCCCAAATGCATGCGCGATCGCGACGACGCTCACCCCGGTTCGCGCACGGCTGAGCGATTGAACTGCTTCGTCGAAACGCTCCCACACTTCACCGCGTGCGAGCGAGGAGCGCCAGGGCGCGTCCCGCAGCTCCTGCGGAGGCAGCCACGCCGGCCCGGGCCGCCAGCCGAAGCCCTGTTCCTCGGCGTACCGGTAGGCGGCCTGCTCTTGCGCTGCGGCGTCCGCGAGTGCGCGCAGGCGACGCGCATAGCCGGCGTCTGGCGGTGGCTGCGCGTGCTCCTTGATCGCGGTCTGCCAGCGCCCCTCGGCGAGCTCGAGCTGCTCGCGGGCTCGATCAATGCTCATCCGGGGCCACCAGATGCTTGCTGAAGGAAGGATCCTCGGAGATCTCGACGTTGGCGTCGGACTTCCCGCCGGCGGCCAAGAAAGCCTTCAGATCTGAGCGACTGATCATCCATCGTCTCGGGCCCGCCTTCGTCGCGCGAAGCTCGCGGTTTGCGATCCAGCGACGCACGGTGACGACGGTCACCTGGAGCTCGTCGGCGACCTGGGCCGGAGTGAGATACTGCTCGTCAGCCATTTACGGGACCGCGGAGACGACCTAGAGACCACCGAGGTACAGACTTAAGCATACATAGCATCCTACGGTGCTATGCTAGCGTATATGTTTAGTTGTAGAGGACAATGGACGACCGTAAGCCGCCGATAATCGCCAGCAACGAACGCCGGGCGGCGGATCCCTTCTTTGAGCAGCTTCAGGCGCTGCCCGCGGGCAGCCGGACAGACGCGGCGGCACTCGCCATCGAAGCGCGACGCCACCGCCGCATAGTTCGAACGCCTCGGCTCGCAGACGCCCGCGGAGATGACCAAAAGCGCCGCACCGCAGCCGACGGCGGTGACGATGCCCGGCAGCGCGAACCTGCCCGGCGAGCTGGCCACCGCGCGGCAGCGCCGGTCGCGGGGTCTGGGCGGAGTCGGACTAGGGTCCCGGCGCGGGCTCCCGATCCCCCGAACCCGAATCGCAGCGTCTCCGCTGCTCGGAGCCGCCAGCGCAGTGATCGTCGCCGGGGCGGCTCTTGCAGCGATCGTCGGAGGTGGCGGCAACCACATGCTCGCGGCGAAGCAGCTCGCGACCAAGCAGCCGAGCGCATCTTCATCGCACTGCGCCGGCCTGACAGACCCCGCGGAGCTACTTAGAAGCTGCCCGCGTGCGTTCGAGCGTCCGGCGCCCGGACCCCTAGCACGTACGCGGCGCTGCTCGCCCTGGTACGTGAGTACCTCACCACGCAGACCAGCTCGGCGTCCCGCCGATGGAGGC
>JBEKRJ010000604.1:0-3760 GCA_049518835.1 Solirubrobacteraceae bacterium | reverse complement strand
CAGGGTTTAGCGTCGCGCACTCCGAGGGGAGGCGCGTAGTCAACCAGTTCCGTCATAGGAGATCGAGGCTCGCCAACTCAGTCGGCTCTCGCCCCTTGACCGCCGCTGCTCACACGAACACGCAGCGCTCTCGCGACGTTTCTGGCGAGGCCGCGACGCTTCCCGACACGATCAGTGACGTACGTCTGGCCGATGTCGTCGCCGGTGGCAGACTGGCCGGCGCGGCTCCGTGGGACGCTGCCCATCCACGCCTAAACGGGTCATGCCAGCCTGGTGACTGATTCGCAGCGAGGTTAGGCACCGCGAGCGCTGGCGCGCGGTCGCCAGGGGCTTCAGCTTGCGTTGTCGCCGGCTAGCACAGACCGGCGCCGGGAGCGTCAACTTCGAGCCGCAATCGTGACGCGGGTTGTGGCGAGCACTGTGTCTGCGCGCAAGCCGCGTCGGCGGCGTGCCTTCGTGTCGGAGTGGGCGCCGAGTTCGGGGCTCGTGAGCGCGTCAGGGGGTGTCATTGTGAGCGAGACGCTTCGTTCGGCTGGTGACAACGCTCGATCAGTCCGGCCCATGGTGCCGAGCCCTGCTCGGCTGTCCCGACGTTCGCGGCGAGCTGGTCGAGGATCCCTTGGAGGCTAGCTAGCTCCGCGGCGGTGATGCCCTGGCGCAGCCGCTGGTCGAACTCGGCTGCGGTGCTACGCAGTCGCAGGAAGGCGGCCTCCCCGGCGCTGGTCAGCTCGACGAGATGGACGCGGCGATTGTTCTGATCGCGGCGGCGGGTGAGCAGGCCGTCTCTCTCCATCGCGTTGAGGTGGTGCGTGAGCGTCGCCTCGCGGATTCCGACGGCCTCGGCAAGCTCACGCTGATTAGCCGGATTAGCCGTCGGGCGAATCTTGAGGTTCAGCAGCACCAGCCATGCCGGCGTCGATCCGCCGGCCTGGCCGAGTGCATCGTCGAAGGCGCGGCTGACGAGACGAGCGGCGCGGGCGAGGTGAAGACCGACGGGTGGGCTGGCAGGTCGCACTCCCACAGAGTAGCAGACACATAGACATCTAAAGCCTTGGCATCTAATACTTAGAGGCCTAAGCTTACCCGTGTTCTACCCAGGAGGACCAATGCCCCACGCACACACGGCGAACTCCGCGAACTGGGGCGCCACTGGACAGAGGCCGAGCTCAAGGCTGGCGTGGCCACGCTCGATGCGCTCACGACCGATGACTTCACGCTGGCCGGCCCGGCCGGGTTCGTGCCCGACAAGCAGCAGTGGCTCGAGCGCTACCGCCACCACGATCTGGTCACCCACTCGCTGGACTGATCGTCCTCGCGCCACCCGACGTGCCGCACAAGTTCACCAACCAGGGGCCGGAACGCTCGCGCGTGATCTGCATCATGCCAGCCCCACGATCGTCAGCGAGTTCCTCGAACAAGCCCCCCGCAAAACCCCGACTTATTTACAACCCGCCCGCCAAAGACCGACAACACGGAACCACACCATGCCCACACCATCAGCACCACCGCGCTACCCCGATCTCGCCGACAAGACCGCCGTAGTGACCGGTGGCTCTCGCGGCATCGGAGCGGCCACCGCCCGAGCCCTGGCCGCCAGCGGCGCCACCGTCGCGGTCGTCGGTCGCGACCGAGCCGCGCTCGACATCGTCGTCAAGACCATCGAGGCGGAGGGAGGTCGGGCCGTCGGCCTGGTCGCCGACTGCACCGTCCCTGACGACCTCGAGAAGCTCCACGACGACGTCCATCAGCAGTTCGGACCGGGTCGACATCCTCGCCGCCTTCGCCGGCGGCTCCGGCGCGCGGATCCCGACCGGCGCTGAGACTTCCGAGCACTGGCGCGAAGTCATCGACACCAACCTCACGGCGACGTTCCTGACGATCTCAACCTTCCTCGCCGACATCACGGCACGCTCCGGGTGATCGTCACCATGGCCTCCTCGGCCGCCCGCCAAGCCAGCCAATCCTCCGCCGCCTACGCCGCCGCCAAAGCCGGCGTGCTGGCCCTCAGCCGCCACCTCGCCCTGGGACTCGCCCCCGATCGCGTGCGCGTCAACTGCCTCGCTCCCGCAACGGTCGAGAACGAATGGATACGCAGCTACATGACCGACGAGCAGCGACGCTACATGGCCGCCAGCTTCCCCCTCGGGCGAATCGGCCGACCCGACGACATCGCCGCTGCCACGGCATTCCTCGCCTCCCAAGCATCCTCATCGATCACCGGGATCACCCTCGACATCGCCGGCGGGGGCGTGATGCCATGAGCCCGTCGCCCGCAGACACCCCGCAACCGGGACCGCCGGCCGACCCTGCCGGCGAGTTGCCGGCGGTTCGGCTCGTGAACCCGACGCTCGCTACCAACGACCGCCGCTCGCTACCAACGAGCGCCCTGGACATGACCACCGTCCTGCGCCAACTCGCCGCGGAAGGCTGGGAGATCACCCCAGCCGCCGTCGCTGCCCTGTCGCCGTACATTCGAGAGCGGATCAAACGCTTCGGCGAGTACGCCACCGACGGGCTGATCGACCCGCCCGATGCATTCGACCCGCACCTCGATTTGCTCACCACCGCAACGGCCGCCCAGGCAGCATGACCAGCGCTCGATCCCCCAGCCCGGCTCTCGCTGCCGCTTAGCGATTCGGGAGCAGCAGCGGCCGACGTCTTCGCGACGACTTCTGCCGCCGTTCCGAAGGGCAGTGTCGTGGTGTCCTCTCGAAGCGTCGAGGCTTCTGCAAGTAGCCCGTAGCGACACTCTCGCGAAACGCAGTTTTCGTGCCCTGACGCGTCGCGCGGGGCGCTGTCTGGAAACAGATCTGGGAACACCGACCGTCCGGACGGGCCTTCAACTAAGTGATTCCGAACTTCCTCTGATCGGTCCGAGTCGGACCGTCGAAGTTAGAGCTTCGAGCGACCCGCTCGGCGGATGCGAAAGCTGAGGAACAACACGGAGGCCGACCCAATAACCACTATCCCAATCGCGGGCACCCAGTAGACCGGTGCCACCGTCGCGGCGATGGCCACGTAAGCGAGGGAGAAGGGCATGTAGGCGCGGATGAAGAATCGGCGCAAGAATCTCAGCAGCTCGGTCTGAGGGTCGCCGGCGCCCTTTACCGGCGGCCCACCGACAATTCGCACGAACAACCGTCCACCGGGGTCGTGCTTGAGTTCTCTTGCCATCAGCACCTTATGTCGGCAGGCCGAGTGCCAGTCTTTACCGGGTAGATCGTGTGCGTGCCGACCGCGTTTGCTCGCCGACTGTTGGATCGATCGAGTTGCAAGTAGTCTCGACCAGGCTGCTGCGTTTGATCCACGATGGAGCGGCCGTCCCAATTGCGTCGGCCGATGCTGCTCCCGGATCGGAAGGCGGAAGCGGGAACTTCAGAGAATGAAACATTCTCTGAAGTGAACTCCCGGTGCGGCTACAGAGAACGCGCTCCCACAGGGATCGCAGGACCCGAAATCCGCTTCAGAGAACACCAAAGCTCTTTCGGAGCGTCGACGCGGGCGAGCAGCGGTCAACTTACCCGCCTCCCAAGCGGCGATCCTCGACGACTGCACGAGCAGGTGAGCGCGTCGTCAACGATACGTGGGAATCCTCCGGTCAAACGATGCCGCAGGACAAGAGGCCGAACCCTCGGCATGGCCGGACGAAGCGGGCGTGAAATCCCGACGGGGCGCCACTTTCGTGACGCCCCGGCGGTTGAGGGAGGAGAGGTACTGCATCCGCCGACCGGAATATGAGGGCCGGCGAATCTAGCCGTCA
>JBEKRJ010000603.1:0-3787 GCA_049518835.1 Solirubrobacteraceae bacterium | reverse complement strand
GAGCAGCAAGACCCCACCGGCTGCAGGCACCGGGGCCAACCGCGGATGTTTTTTCGTTTTTTCTACACGGCGGCACAACCCTCAACAACCAATCACGGTTCATGATTCCTCCTCAGGAACCTCGTCGAAAGTGCTATCTGATAGATATCACTTTTCTCGTCGCTGTCAAGCGCGAGCACCGAGATTCGTGGCCGCCCATGCGACCCGCGGCAGCGTTTGAGTTGGGTCGACTCTGGAGCGCGAGCTCGCTCTGACAGGTCCCCCCATCCATGCAATTGGGCAGGCGGCCGGGCTACTACGTTGCCCACCGGATACACGGCGGTCGGCTTCAGTTTTGAGGAACCCTTGGGTTCGCGCGGTGGTCGCAACACTCGCTGATCGGAGTGCTGCTAATGGTGTTTAGCGATCGTATGGTTCCTGAAGTCATTCAGCCGTTTTGGGCCGCCTTGCAGCGCGGCGAGTTCATCACCGACGCCGCAGCTGGTGTCGGCACGTATCGCAAGAAGGGAGCTCGGTGGATCGTCGCGTCGGGAGGGGTTCGGCCTCGTCGTGGTCGCGATCTTGAGGGCCGCTACTTGTCGTTCGCGGAGCGTGAGGAGATCGCGCTGGCAAGAGCGGGCGGGGAGTCGATTCGTTCGATCGCCCGTCGCCTTGGCCGCTGCCCTTCGACGGTCTCCAGGGAGCTGCGCCGCAACGCGGACCGTCGTGGCGGCTATCGCGCGACGACGGCGCATGCGCTGGCGTGGGAGCGAGCATGTCGTCCCAAGCCGGCGAAGCTGGCGGTCAACCAGCGGCTGCGCTCGATCGTCGAGGATGATCTTGCGCGCCGCTACTCTCCTGAGCAGATCGCTGGGCGCCTGCGCGCGCAGTTTCCCGATGACCCGGAGATGTGGGTGTCGACCGAGACGATCTACCAGTCGCTGTATGTGACCTCCAGAGGCGCGCTGCGACGAGAGCTGACCAAGTGTCTGCGGACCGGTCGCGCGCTACGCCACCCGGGTCGGAAGGCCGGTCAGCGCAAGAACCGGATTGCGGACATGATCAACATCGCCGAGCGGCCCCAGGAGGCCGATGATCGCGCTGTTCCGGGGCATTGGGAGGGCGATCTGCTGATCGGCAAGAACAACAAGACAGCGATCGGCACGCTGGTCGAGCGCAGCACCGGCTACGCGGTGCTGGTCGCTCTCCCTGACGGCTACAAGCCCGAGCGGGTCGCGCCGGCGCTCGCTGAGAAGATCAAGACGCTGCCAGACAGTCTGCGTCGCTCGCTGACCTGGGACCAGGGCCCGGAGATGCGCGACTGGAAGCAGATCCGGATCGACGCGGGGATCGAGATCTACTTCTGTGACCCCCACGCCCCGTGGCAGCGCGGGTCAAACGAGAACACCAACGGGCTCCTGCGCCAGTACTTCCCCAAGGGCACCGACCTGAGCACCGCCAGCGAGCTCGAGCTTGACCGTGTCGCTGACGAACTCAACGACCGACCCCGCAAACGCCTTGGCTTCTACAAGCCCAGCGAACGGATCGCTGAGCTGCTTGACCTGCGCGGCGCGCGGTCAGAATGAGAGGCATCGCCGTGGTTCGCCTGGCTGTTCTCTTCCCTGCTTCGGGGGTTGGAGGCTGCCTGCGTGAGGGTGTCGCCCGCCGGCCATGGATGGCCGGCGGAATGGGCACGGATGGAAGCAGTTCGACGGAATGTGACATACTGACAGTAATCACGGGGGTGGAACGGCAATAACGGTTACACATCCCTGGGTCGCACGAAGGACGCACATGCGTGTCAACTACTATGATACTGTTGCGACGATCGCTAGAATCCACCGTGGCCCTTTCGTCCTTGGATCTTCGGGGCGTCGGTCCCGCTGTCAGCTCGGGACGGGGAGGCGGCTGGCAGGATCGGTGTGGGGGTGCCGAGCCGCGTGCCTTGGGCTACGCCCCTGCCCCGGTCGCGGACGGATGCCGAAGGATGTTGCGCGCCCGCCGAAACCAATCCGTTTCCACGAGCTGGTCAGTCGCGTCGACCAGCCACCGCCACGTCAGCGTCGAGTCCTCGCGATACATGAAGACGGATTTCTCGTGGCACTCAGGGCGATCCGGCGTGCGAACTTCACCTGCGGTGGGGTCAGAGCGTCGTAACCGTCCATCGTGACGAAGGGTCCGTCAGCAGCTCAATGCCGACAACCGGGCTACGTACGGAACGGCTGCCGTAGTTAGTCCTTGAGCTACGGTCGCCGCGGGGATGGTGATGCGCCTGCGGCAAGGTGTGGTGCACCCCCGTCTCGACCCCAGATGACGCTGAACGCGCAACCCCGGCGGCAAGAAGCGTCGCGTCAGAACGGGGGACGGGGTACTAGCTGACTGAGCCTCTGTCTGACACCTGGATGGTCCGCAGGTCGGAGTCGGAGACAACTACGCTTGGTCGTCGGCGAGGTTGTTGGCGATGATCTCGATGAATTTCGAGACGTCGAGTGGTTTTGTCAGGTAGTCGATCGCTCCGAGCTGTCTGACGCGTTCTGCTTGGCGTCCGCTGGCGTCGGCGGTGAGCACGATCACGGGGATCTCGCGAGTGCTCGGGTCTGCCTTGAGGCGCGTCAGAACTTCGCTGCCGGGCATGTCTGGGAGGTGCAGGTCGAGGATGACCAGGTCGGGGCGGTGCTGGCGTGCGAGCTCGAGCCCGAGCGTGCCTTGCATCGCCGAGATCAACTCGACGCTGACCCGCCGCTCGAGGATCCGTTCAACGAGCGTGAGGTTGGAGAGGTTGTCCTCGATGTAGAGGATCAGCTGCGGCCTGGCGTCTGGGCCGCCGAGCTCGCCCAGTGCTTGATCGCCGAGGCTTGGCTGACGTTCAGCGGTCGGGCGTTGGGCTGCCGCGAGGTCGATCACGAACGTCGTTCCGACGCCGACGGTCGACTGGACTTCGATCGTGCCGCCCATCGCTTCGATCAGGCCCTTGGACAGCGCGAGCCCGAGGCCCGTGCCGTCGACGTCGGTGCGCTCGGCGCCGAGGCGCTCGAACGGCTCAAACAGCTTGTCGAGGTGCTCGGGCGCGATCCCGATCCCGGTGTCGGCGATCATCGTCCGGACGCGCGCTTCGGTGATCTGAAACGAGATGTCGACTCGCCCGCCGGGTCGGTTGTATTTGATCGCGTTGGATAGCACGTTGAGCAGCACTTGCTTGAAGCGGTTGCGGTCGGCGTGCACGTGTCCATCGTCAGCGAGCCCGTCGGTGTCGATACCCAGGCTCACGTGGCGCTCGCGTGCGATCGGAGCCAGCAACGCGAGCGCGTCGTGGACGGTGTTGGCGAGCGCGACCGGCTCGGGAGAGATCGTGATCTGCCCGGACTCGATTCTGGCGAGGTCGAGCACCTCGTTGACCAGCGCGAGCAGATGGTTGCCCGCCGTGAGGATGTGACCGATGTCCTCGCTGAGGCGCGGCTCGAGCCCTTCCAGTTGCAGCAGTTGGCTGAAGCCGATGATCGCGTTCAGCGGCGTGCGCAGCTCGTGGCTCATCCGCGCCAGAAACTCGCTCTTGGCCCGGTTGGCGCTCTCCGCTCGTGCACTCGCCTCAAGTAGCTCGAGGCGCTCGCGCTCGGCACGGCGCTGTCTGGTGACGTCCTGGACGGTGCCGAGGTACCCGCCGGGGCGTGCGGGATCCGCGTGCCCGAGTGCATGCACGGTGTGCTGGACCGCCCCGTCGTCGGCAACGATCCGACATTCGAGCTCGAACGCGCCCTCGCCGGCTAGCGCCTGCGCATAGGCGTCGGCAACGCGCTCGCGATCGTCCGGG
>JBEKRJ010000602.1:0-3789 GCA_049518835.1 Solirubrobacteraceae bacterium | reverse complement strand
GACGCGCGAGGACATCGACATCGGGATGAGGCTCGGCTGCGGGCATCCGATGGGGCCGCTGACCCTGTGCGACATGGTCGGGCTCGACGTGCTCGTCTCGGTCTGCGACTCGCTGTATGAGGAGTACAAGCGGGACGTGTTCGCGCCGCCGCCGCTGCTCAAGCGGATGGTGGCGAGCGGGCGGCTGGGCCGCAAGACGGGGCGCGGCTTCTACGAGTACAACCGCTGATCATTGCACGACCGCCTCGGCGCGGCGACAGGCACTCAATGCCAAGCCGACGGCCTGGAAGTCCTACGTGTACGTGTACAGCGTCACCTCGTTGAGTGACACGCTTTGGCCGCCGGCCGGCAGCTTCGTGATCCACACGAGGTAGTAGCGGTACCGCGTCCCGCCCGTGGCGAGTCCGATCGGCTGCCTGCTCTGGACCGACGCCACCTGTGCGAGCTTGACCCAGTTGCTGTCGAACGCGTCCGGATCGGGTCGTGTGTTCTGGGCCCAGATCTGGACGCTGAAGCCGGGGGTCGCGGTCAGGATCACGATCCGTGAGGCGTCGCTGCCCGGAGCGGCGTCGACGTACAGCCCCACGCCGGGCTTGCCGAGCGTCCCGTCGTAGTACTGCTCGGTCTGCCATGCGGTGTTGGGATCGTTGTCGATCGCCAGCCCGTCGAGCTGTGGATTCTGGGTGCGGTCGCCGTCGAGGCCGTCGGGGTTGTAGTCGTGCGCGGCGCCCTGGTTGAGCTGCACCTGCTCGAGCTTGGGCGCCGGCGCCGGCGCCGCGAGCTTGCCGGTGCCATGGTGCGCGCGGGTCGCCAGCCACCCGGCGCCAGCGCCCCCCGCCGCGAGCACGAGCAGGACGAGCATCAGCGCCTGCGTCCGATGGCGGATCCGGAACGGGACCCGCCGCTGGGTGCGCGACGGCAGCGTCCGCAGCACGCTGGTCACCTCGCCGCTCGCGCTGCCCGCACGTGCGGTCTCGATCGCGAGCACGTCCTCGAGGTCGGCGATCAGCTCCGCGTCGTCGGCATAGCGGTCCTCGACGCCCTTGGCGGTCGCGGTGTCGAGCACCGCCGCCAGCGCCGCCGACACCTCCGGGCGCTTGGCCTGTACGTCGGGGAGCTGCTCGCGGACGTGCTTCATCGCCACCGCGATCTGGTTCTCGCCCTTGAACGGGACCTCGCCGGTGAGCATCTCGTACAAGACGACGCCGAGCGCGTACAAGTCCGACTGGCCGGTCACGTGCTGGCCCAGCGCCTGCTCGGGCGAAACGTAGTCGGTCGTCCCGAGCACGCGGCCGTCGGCGGTCAGCCCCTCCTCGTCGAGCGTCCGCGCGATCCCGAAGTCGGTGACCTTGGCCGAGCCCTCCTCGTCGATCAGCACGTTCTGGGGCTTGACGTCGCGGTGCACGATGTGTCGCGCGTGGGCGGCGCCGAGCGCGCGTGCGATCTCGATCGCGTACGCGACCGCTTCGGTGATCGGCAGCCGCCCGAGCCGCCGGATGCGTTCCTTGAGCGTCTCGCCCTCGACGTACTCGAACACGATGTACGGTCGCCCGTCCTCGTCCTCGCCCGCGTCGATCACGCCGACGACGTGCGGGTGCGACAGCTGCGCGACCGCCCGGGCCTCGCGGCGGAAGCGCTCGAGCTCGTCGGAGTCGGCCGTCACCTCCCGGTTCATCAGCTTGATCGCCACCTGGCGCAGGAGCGTCTCGTCGAGCGCCCGGTACACGGTCGACATCCCGCCGGTCCCGATCCTGGCCTCCAACCGGTAGCGGCCGCTGAGCGTGGTGCCGAGCAGGGTACTCATCGCGAGGTCTCTATTTTGCGCCAGATGCCCGTCGTCGAGGCCGTAATTAATTACACCGCCTGCTCGCGGCTCTGTGGGGGAGCCGCACGTGTTGCTGCATTGCGCCTCGCGAGCGTCACGAGCACGATCGCGCCCAGGGCGCTGCGGTAGAGCGCGTAGGGCAGCAGCGAGCGGTCGCGCTCGACCTGCGCGATCAGCCACGTCGACGCGAGCGTCGAGGCAAACGACGCGCCGGCTCCCGCTGCAAACGGCAGCCCGGCGCGGGGCGGCAGGCCGCGGCTGCGCAGGCGGATGCCCTTCAGCAGCGTCGCGCCGGCGATCACCGGCAGCGCCACGTGGCGCGACAGCCGGTTGGCGTCCTCGCGCGTGAAGCGCCGCAGCCGGGCGGCCGCGAGGGTCGCGCCGTTGCGCGACACGCCGGGGATCAGCGCGCACGCCTGGGCCAGCCCGAGCCACAGCGCGTCAGCGCCACCGGCATCCTGGTGGTGGCGTAGTTGGGGCGCGCGGTCGGCCCGGGCCATCGCGGCCGAGCCGGCGAGCAGTCCGGCCGCGATCGTCGGTGGCGTGCCGAGGTGGCGTTCGATCTGGCGCTCGAGCGTGTAGCCGACGATCGCCGGCGGCACGAACGACAGCGTGATCAGGGCGATCCTGCGCGTGTTCAAGCCGCGGACAGCCTCGTCGACCTCGCCGTGCAGCGTGATCAGCAGCGCCGTCGCGGTGCCGGCGTGAAGCGCGACCTCGAACGACTTGCGCAGCTCGTCGTCGAGCTCCTCGTAGCGCCAGCCAAGCAGCCAGGGAATCAATGCGATGTGCCCGGAGGACGAGATCGGCAGCAGCTCGGCCGGCCCATGCAGCACGCCGAGCGCAACCGCCTGCCTGATCGAAAGCCCAGCGCCGCGCGTCCGCTCAGGACGCGACATTGGGCGTCGGCCGGTCCCCGCCGTCGCGGGCCAGCCGCACGATCAGGAACGCGATCGCGCAGACCACGATCGCGAGGCCGACGTAGTCGGCGTACTGGAGGTTGTGGCGCCAGCTCTGCCAGCTCGAGCCGACCGCACGTCCGAGGATCCCGAGACCGGCGATCCACGGGATCGAGCCGAGCGTCGCGAGCGCGATGAAGCGCCCGTACGGCATCCGCGCGACGCCGGCCGCGTAAGGGAATGCGGCGCGTGCGAACGGGATCAGCCGCGACAGCACGACGACCACGATCCCGTAGCGCATGAACCATCCGTGCGCACGGTCAAGGCGCGCCGCGCTCATGTGGAACTTGCTGCCCTGGCGCTCGAACAGCTCGCGGCTGCCGAAGTATCCGATCGCGTAGGCGATCGTCGCACCGAGGATGTCGCCGAGCAGCCCGAAGGCGATGATCCCCAACAGCGTCAGGTGACCTTGGAAGACGTTGAAGCCCGCAAACAGCATCGTCGGCTCGGTGCCGGGGACGCCGATCACGCCCGAGCTCATCGTCAGCAACCCGACGCCGGTCAGGCCGATGTCGCGGATCAGATGCGTCGCGACGTTGACGAGCGAGTCGGTGACCGAAGACTGTAGGAGCAGCAGCAAGGCGGCTAGCGTAGCGGTCGCGCCACAATCATCCCCCCCGGCGCGATTAGGGTTTGCTCACGATCATGGTACTTAGACATCGGCATGACGATCACGCTGCTTGACTGCGAGCGCCCGGTCGGGTTTGCTGCGCAGCCCGATGATTGCGCTGTTTGACACCGAAACGCCGCTGGCGACGCTGCGCGCGACGCTGCTGGCGCGGATCGCCGAGGTCGTGCAGCGCGGCACGTTCATCCTCGGGCCAGAGGTGCAGGAGTTCGAGCGCGAGCTCGCCTCGTATCTCGGCGTGGAGCACGTGATCGGCGTCGCCAACGGCACCGACGCGATCGCGATCGCACTGCGGGCGCTCGGCGTCCGGCCCGGTGACGATGTCGTCGTGCCGTCGTTCACGTTCTACGCGACGGCCGAGGCGGTCGCCGCGATCG
>JBEKRJ010000601.1:0-3801 GCA_049518835.1 Solirubrobacteraceae bacterium | reverse complement strand
ACGGCATCCCCTGAGTCAGGGGCGATCTTGCGCAGCCCGACAGCCAGCAGCTGGCGGTAGCGCTCCTCCATCTCGCCCTGGACCTGTTCGAGCAGGCCGATCGCCTCACTGACATCCGGACCGACCAGCCGCTCAGCCGAGGACGTCCATGGGGCGAGCTCGACGCGCTTGCCGTCCAACAACCAGAGCCTTGCCTCAGGGTCCAGCGCAGCCGTGGCGATCAGCATCGACAGCGCTGCGGACTTGCCCGCGCCCGGCTCGCCGCCGAGCAGCATGTTGCGCTCCGCCAACGACACCGACACCGTCTCGCCCCACTCGCCAGTCCCGAGCGGAACGGGCTCCCACAACGACAGCCGCTCCGCGTCCAGTCGCGGCCACGCCTTCCCGCCGAGGTCCGCGAACGGGTCGCGGCGCACCAGCATCACCGTCCCCTCGGATGCATTCGCCGGGTCGCGCTCGACCCGCAGCTCGCGGACCCTCAAGCACGCCGCCAGCTCCTCGGCCTTCGCGGCGACCTGATCAAACGACGACCCACGCGACACGCGCACCCGGACCCGCTCACCCGCCGGGACCCGCTCGACCCTCCCGGCGTGGACCGCCGGCAGGCCGCAGTGAAGCCACGCCCGCCGCCACCCACGCCGCACGTGCGCCGCATACAGGGCGCCGCCGACCCCGCGGCGCACCGGCCCGACGATCACCAGCCCGAGCACCGCCGCGCCGACGACAAGCCCGGCGGTGGCCGGCGGCAGGCGCGCCTTGAGCGATAGAGCAGCGAACGCACCGCCCGCCAGCCCTAGCAGCGCCAGCTCCAGCCGAAACGCCCACAGCCACTCGCAAGCCAGCCCGACCCCGTCCAGCTCACCCGGCCGGCGGTTGGCCCCGGCCGCGCTCGTGGTGTTCGTCATGCCCGCTCCTCCGCCCGATCCGAGTTCAGCTGCTCCGCGTCCTGCGCGACCCTGACCGCCTCAGTCAGACGCCAGCCGCCGCAACGCCGCCGGCGGACCGAACATCGACACCTCCGCCCCCTCACCCAAGACCACAAGCAACCCGACCCCCTCGCCCCGCACGACCGACCGGAACGCCCTGCCGTCAAGGTCGCTGTCGAACCCCAGCACCACCGTCGTCCTCGCCGCACCCATCACGCCGCCGCCTTCTCACCCGCCGCCCGCGGGTTCACCGGACGGATTGCGTTGGCGCGGAACGTCATCCCTGACCGGCCGTCCATCTCCCACGCCTGCGCGGTCATCCCCTCCACGCGCACCATCTCTCCCTGCGTCAGCTTCGGCTCGCCAGCAATCGAGACGCGGATGATGTCCGCCTCCCCGTCACCCAACGCGACCAGCTGAACCCGCCACAGGATCTCGCCATTGACGTCCGTCCTCGGCCCCCAGAACTCGCGCGGCTTGCCCTCCTCGAACTTGCGCAGCTGCTCAGCCGGAGCAACCACCAGGAACTGCAGCCGGCTCGTATCGATCGGCAAACGCGTAAACGGCCTCCCTTCGCCGTGTTTGTTTGGTCGCCCATGCCTGCCAGCGCTCGGGCAACTCGGGTCGGTCCGCACTAAAACTGCGGGTCAAGCGTAATACTGTGGGTTAGCAATAAGCCGGCGGGTATGAGATGCTGGGCCATCAGATTGAGGAGGAATTGAGCACGTCATGAATGAGCCATTCGCCCTAGTCGTTCGCTTCACGCTGGCCCCAGGCACAGCCCGGTCGTTCGATGAACTCGTCGCGCGCACCGTTGAGGCAATTCGCTCACAGGAGCCCGGGACGCTGATCTACGCCGTCCATGAGGTCGACGGACACCCTGAACAGCGCATCTTCTACGAGCTCTACGGCGACCGGACTGCCTTTGACGCGCACGAGCAGCAGGAGCACACCCGGCTCTTCCTCGCCGAACGAGAGCAGTACCTCGTCTCGTCGGAAGTCGACTTCCTTACCGTGAGCACCGCCAAGGGGATTCCTCGCCCACCGACGTGACCACGCCAGAAGAGCTGCCATTCCCTGAGCGCGTCGCCGAGCTGCGCCGCCGACGGGGCCTCTCGCAACGCGAACTCGCCGGGACCCTCGCCCGCTCCGAGAGCTGGGTCTCCCAGGTCGAGCGCGGCGTACAGCCCGTCCAGCGATTCTCCGTCCTGCAGGCCCTCGCCGACGCCCTCGGGGTACCGGTCCGCGCCCTCCGTCCCGAGGCCGCCGGACTTATCGACGACGTACGACGCCACCCTGCCCGGAACGAGCTCGACCAGCTCCGACTCGCCCTCATTGGGCACCCGGCCCTCGATGCTCTCCTGAACCCTCGGGACAAACACCCGCCAAAAGCTGACCTCACGAGCCTACGCGAGCGGCTCACCGAGACATGGGCGCTGGTCCACGCGTCCGACTTCCGCGCGCTCGGGCGTACGCTCAGCGAACTACTCCCTGCCCTTGAGTCAGCCGCGCGTACAGCCACAGGGCCCAGGCGCCGCGCCACCTACGAGCTTCTCGCCAGCGCCTACCAGGCCACCGCTGCCGGGTTCGCAGCAGCCGCCGAACCCGATGCCGCGTGGATCGCCGCCGACCGAGCAATCCGGTGCGCCGAGGATGCAAACCACCCCCTGCACGTCATGGGCGGTCTCTTCCGGATGGCCCATGCCTTCATCCGCCTGGACCGCCTCGATTTCGCCCAGCACATCGCCGCAACAAGCATCGAAGCCCTCCAACCGCTCGCAGCCGGCAAGGAAGCCCAACCCGAAGTGCTCTCCCTCCTCGGCAGTATGCACGTCGTCCTTGCCACCGTCGCCGCCCGCGACAATGACCGCCTCAGCGCCCACACACACGTCGCCGCTGCACGCACTCTCGCGGAACGGGTCGGCCACGATCCCGACGATCTCGGTACCGAGTTCGGCCCGACCAACGTCGAGCTCCACGCCATCACCGTCGCCGTCGACCTCGGCGACGCGGGCGAAGCTCTGGCGACCGGCCAGACTCTCGACGTGTCCCAACTATCGCCCGAGCGACAAGCCCGATTCCATCTCGACCTCGCCCGCGCCCATACCCAGCGCCGCCAAGTAGGAGACGCCCTCGATCAACTCCTCACCGCCGAACAACACAGCGCCGAACAGGTGCGCAACCACGAACTCACCCGCGAAACCATCCGCGACCTACTCGGCTTGTCGGGCCGCCGACCACCCGACAAGCTCACACAGCTCGCCAAGCGCTCCGGAGCAATTCCGTAGTGACCTGGTCCGGCATGACCTTCAGCGCGAGAGGCTAGCGCTCGGCCTGACGCTCGGCTAATACCGGAACGTGTCGCACTCGCCAGGGTCCAACCCGACCACGGGCGGCGGAGTGCGACAATCTGGTCATGGATAGCGGGGATTCAGCGGGCGGTCCCGGAGGCGCGGAGCCGACATCTGGCGATCTGTCCCTTTCTGCGGCCGACACGGTCGAGATCAGTGACGATGCCAGCGCCGCGGGGTTTGACTTCGATCAGCACAGAGCACGTTCTGTCGAGCGGTACGGGGCAGTCCGGGGTGACTATGAGGACTGGGCTAGAGCCGTGCACGCCGTCCTCGCGACCGCACTTCACATAGAAGGTGTAACCATCCACTCCCTCGAGTACCGAGCCAAGGACGTCTACAGTTTTGGGCGGAAGAGTGAGACCCCAGATCCGAGTGACCCCAATCGACCGAAGTACTCCGATCCACTGACCGCTATCACTGACATGTCGCGAGTCCGCGTCATCACGTTCCTTCTAAGCGAGGTGGCGAAGACGTGCGTTGTGGTCGAGCGAGAATTTGTCGTCACCGAGAAGACCGACAAA
>JBEKRJ010000600.1:0-3803 GCA_049518835.1 Solirubrobacteraceae bacterium | reverse complement strand
TATTGGGAGTTTTGACGGCGTCTGGACGCGCCTGGCGCCACCGGCTCGCCCTCACTTGCCACCAGCAATATCGGGGCGAGCCGGCGGCGCCAGCCACGCCCAGCCACTCGCCAAATTCTCCCCACTAATTCCTCCGCGGGCCCTTAGTGGATGACACCCCGGTAGCGATGGCCTGTGGCGGCCGGCGGCGATCGACCCGACAGCGCGATCGGAGAGCCGCTTTATCTGCGGGGGTGGCGATCGGCCTAGGATGCCAGCCAGTGAGTGACGGTCGGGGGGTGGCTGGGATCGGTCATGGCCTGGATCTCGTCCAGGCGCTGCTGGTCGCGGAGGCTGACGCGTTCGTGCTGGCGCAGGTGTTCCTCCCAGGAGCCGACGACGAACTGCTCAAGGATGTGCCCGGGATCGGCCGCGTTGCGCCACGCCCGCCAACTCGTCGCGCCGGTCCGGCGTCGGGCGTAGCGCCCGGCGTGCAGCGCCTTGACGAGGTCTCGTTCGCGCCCCGGGCGGGGGCGGTACTCGACGGTCACCAGCACCGGCCCCACCGTGGCGGTCGCGGCGATCAGGTGTGGGTCTGGCCAGTCGCCGGCCGCCAGCAGGTCCTCAGGTGAGATTGGCTTGAACGGCAGCCACAGGCCGGCCAGCGCGACCAGCGCGAGCCCGACGGCGGCGGCAAGCAGCGCCGCGGTCAAGCCGGCGTCCTGCGCGAGGACGCCGAACGCGGCGCTCCCGAGCGCGCCCCCGCCCTGGAAGACCACCAGGTAGTAGGACATGCCGCGTGCCTTCGCCCAAGCGGGAAGCGTCGACTGATACTGGGAGTTCAGCGTCGAGAGCACGACGATCCATGCGACGCCGCCGACCACCAGCGCCACCCCGGCCAGCACGCCGACGCGCACGTAGGCCAGCGCCAGCGTCACAGCGGCGAAGATCACCGTCCCGGTGGTCAGCAGCCCCCCGGCCCGTATCCGTGCGCGCAGGCGAGGCAACCCTGCGGCGCCGAGGACGGCGCCGATACCGACACCGGCGAGCAGCAGCCCGTACCCACCGGAGCCGAGATGCAGCCGCGTGTGCGCGAGCAGCGGCAGTAGCGCCCAGATCGAGTTGGCGAACAGCATGAACATCCCGGCGCGCAGCAGGATGACGCGCAGCGCCGGGCTGCCGGCGACGTAGCGCGCGCCGGCGCGGATCGCTCCGATGACGTGCTCGGGAGCGACGGCGCTGGCCGCGCGCGTGCTGCTTCGCCACCGGGTGACAGCGCCGATGACCGGGACGAAGCTCACCGCGTTGACGACGAACAGTGCTCCGGCGCTGGTCGCCGCATACAGCGCCCCGCCGATCGCCGGGCCGATCGCTCGACTGAGATTCTGGTTAACCGCTCCCAGCGCGATCGCCTGCGTCCGATCCTCCGGCGCGACGAGCTCAGGCTGCAGCGTCTGCCACGTGGGGGAGGTCAGCGTCTGCCCGACGCCGACGGCGAAGATCAGGCCGAGCAACAGCAACGGCGTTATCAAGCCGGCCAGCGCCAGCCCGGCCAAGAGCGCCGCGGCGAGCAGCATGAACGACTGCGACGCGATCAGCAGACGGCGGCGATCGACCAGATCGCCGATCGCACCGGCGGGCACGGCGAGCAGGACCACCGGCAGGCCCGCCGCCGTCTGAATCAACGCCACCAGTGTGGCCGACGTCGTCAGCGTCAGCATCAGCTCCTGAGCACCGACGGTCTGCATCCAGCTGCCGACGTTGCTCACAAACTGCGCCGACGCCATCCGCGCAAAATCCCGCGAGCGAAACGGTGCCCACGGAGACCCACCAGTCGTCGTCGCATCACGGCGCGGATGGGGATCGCCGGCGCGCGCGTTCATCGCCTCGCATTATCTTCTGGCCGACACGGGCGTCCTGATCGGAAAGAGCGCCGCCCAGTGGGCGGCTGCCGGCACGGGGGGCGAGGGGCCGGTCTGGCCTGCGGCTGATCGCGATCAGGCCGCCGAGCGCGGCCACCAGTCAGGTGACCGCGGCCAGTCCGAGGCCGGAGCGGGGGCTCCACTCCGATCGGCGGCCCCGCTCGTCGGCTGGAAGGTGCTCGGGTCCGACCAGTTCGAGCATGAACGACTGCCGGGCGGGGCTTGCGCTTATCGACGCGGTCGGCGATCACTGCGCCGTAGGGACCGAGCAGCGAGGTCGGCAGCGTCTGCAGCGCGATGATCACGCCCAGCTTGGTGCTCGAGTGCGTCAGCGTCAGCACCAGCCACGACTGGGCCGTCATCTGCATCTAGGTGCCGATCAGCGAGCTCGCCTGGCCGCCGAAGTGCCGTCGGAAGTTCGCCACCGACAGCGCGGCGAACGTGACCCGCCCGGCGCCCATCACCAGGGTCATAACCGCTCTCCTCCAACTGCTCGGCCAGTCTGCTCAAGCGCAACCAGGGCGTCAGCGATCCGCTGGCGTTCGGCACCGCCAGCCCCCGAGCGTCGGGGAGCCGCGCGATCCGCTGGCGGATCATCCTCCCGGTCAGGGCCGCGCGCTCAGGCCGTGCAGGCTCGCCCGACGATCTCCTCTTGAATGGCCGACCCCGTAGGCGGCGGCGGTGTCGATCCAGTTGATGCCGTGTTCGAGCGCGTAGTGGATCGCGGCGATCGACTCGTCATCGTCCTGAGGACCCCACCCGAACTCCCAGCCCCCGCCGCCAAGCGCCCAGGCGCCGAACCCGACGCGCGTGATCTCCAGGCCGGTCTGGCCCAGCGGTGCGGTGTTGAGGATTGCCGTCTGCATCGGTGACACTCCTGTGGTCGAGAGACGGATGGCGCGCGGTGGCGCTGTCGCCGCGGCCGAGCAGTGTCGGTGCGGCGCTGAGGATGCCCAGCACGAGTGCGGCGCTGAACGCCAGTAGGCTCACGCGGGTGGACGCGACCTGGGTGAGCGCGCCGAGGCCGATCACCGGTCCGGCCAAGCCGAGATAGGCCGCGAGGTAGAGGCCGGCGAGCGCCTCGGCACGATGCTCGGGCGCTGAGATCTCAGAGGTCGTGCGGATCGCGCCCTTGAACATCAGGCCGGCGCCGGCACCGGCGACCAGATCCCCAGCGAGAAACATCGCGAAGCTCGGAGAGGCCAGCCAAACCGCAAGCGTCATCAGCCCGATTCCGACCAGCAGCGCCGGGATGGCTGCGGCGAGTTGCTGTCGGGTGCCCTGCAGTGGAGTCAGCGTCTGCGCCAGCGCGGCCGCTGCGAACATCGCGAACGACACCGCGCCGGCCAGTGCATGCGATCGCTCGTGCAGCGTCCCGGCGACGAAGCTCGGCGCGAGCGAGGTCACCAGGCCAAACAGGGCGAACGCGATCGCCGCTCCGATCCCGGCGGCGAAGAACCGCCGGCGGGCGTGCCCGGGCACCGCGACCCGCTGCGGGTGATAGCGCGGCCGCGGCGAGTGAGCGACCCGCGTCTCCGGCGCGCCGAGAATGCCGAACACGGCCACTGCCAGGGCGGCGACGAGGACTAGGAACGGCATCATCAGCGGCTGGCCAACCCATTGCGCGATTGCGCCGGCGATCAGCCCGCCCAGACCCAGTCCGCCCAGGTTGGCCGCGACCGCAACGATCCGGGCGCGGTCCCGGCCCGCCGCGGTGCGATCGGCACTGTCCAGTTCGGCGAGCCATGCCGTCGCGGTTGCCGTCACCGCTCCGATCCCGATCCCACTTAGAATCCGTCCCGCGACCAGACCGGGCAGCTCAGGCCAGAGCATGAATACGACGCCCGCCAGGATGTTCAGCGCGAGCGCGGGCACGAGCACGCGGCGGCGACCATGCCAGTC
>JBEKRJ010000599.1:0-3807 GCA_049518835.1 Solirubrobacteraceae bacterium | reverse complement strand
TGACCGCTTGGGTGAGAATCACGCGGATCTCGGACTCCATCGATCGGCCGTGCCGGGCGGCCCTGACGCGCAGGCGGTTCTTGATGTCGTCGTCCAGGTTTCGGATGCTGATAGCTGCCATTGGCGGCTCCTCATCTGCTAGCAACGCTATCGCAATGCTAGCAGCCGGAGCATGACGATCGATGGCGGCCCTGCCCTCGAGCGCTATCGATCGCCGATCGCCGAGCGCCTCCGCGCGGAGGTCAGCGCCGCCGACGCCGCAATACCCGACACCGACCGCCGGCCGAGGTCATCGCGAGGCGCGCGCAATCGCTGCTACTCACCCAGCCGGGGTCAACACGGTCGAGGACCACCATAGTCTCACGGCGTCGTATGAGGACGGATCGCGCTGCTACCGATGCTCCGACCACCTGACCCGACCGCCAACCGGCGGCCGTGGCTACACCTCGATTGCGACCGCGGAATGTCACCGCCGGAATCCGAGCCCCGGTTGCCGCGCAATGTGGGAGCGGCCGATCGGCTAGCGAGGGTTGCGCCGCGCGGCGGAAGCAGGTCTCCCGGGCTGCGATCTGGTACGGGATCTCCGCGCCGATTGGATGGGGTTGGCAGTGATTCGTCGTTCAGGCTCCGTCAGCCCGGGCCGCGGTTACGACGGTCGTGAGGTAGCGCATCGTGAAGCTGCCTCCGGCCGCTGTGATCGCGTCGCCGGTCTCCGCGAGCAGCCGTTGGAGCTTGTCGAGCGGCAACCGGGTGTAGAAGCCGTGGGTGGGCAGCTGGTCGAGCCACTGATCACGGGTGTAGGAGCGCTCCCACGCAAACTGCCACTGCTCAGGATCGCCGAACACGTCGAGCTGTCGCATTCCCGCACTGGCCTTAGTGGACAAATCCGTGGAGCCTTCTTCGGGGCGCGTGGCATGCAAGCGTGCAGCGAGCGACTCAGGCAGCACTCCTCGAGCGGCCGCCGCAAAGGCACCCGCCAACTCGGGCGGCGATGGCTCGGCATCGTTGCGGAACACGGCGAGTCGCCCTTTCGGTCGCAGCACCGCCGCGGCCTTGGCCGCGCCAGCGGCGGGGTCGACCCAGTGCCAGCTCTGGGCGGCAATGACCGCGTCAAACGCACGACCGACGGGATCCCACGCCTCGAAGGTGGCTATCTCGACCTCGAGCCCGCGTTGGCGTGCGAAGTCGGCCATCCGCGCGTCCGGCTCGACCCCCAGCACCCGGCAGCCAGCTGACTGAAACTGCCGAGCAGCGATGCCGGTGCCGCAACCCACATCCAGGACATCGCGGCCGGGACTGGCGGCCACGATGCGCTGGACCATGGCGTCGGGATAGCGAGGCCGAGAGCGGTCGTAGCGTTCGGGATCCGAGCCGAACGACTCCGCCATCTGTCGAGCCTGGTGCAGTTCGGCTGGTACGGGCGGTAGAGTGGGCATATGCCCACTCTAGTGGGCGACTGCCCACTCGTCAACCACCGAGCCCTGCAGACCGATGCCGACAGGAGTACCGATCCGCGACCTCCGCGAGCAGCTGTTCGACGCTGCCGAGCGTGTCCTGTTGCGTGATGGCCCGGAGGCGTTGACCAGTAGGGCGCTCACCACAGAGGCCGGCCTCGCCAAGGGAATCCTGCACCGGCACTTCCCGGACTTCGACACCTTCCTCGCCACGCTCGTGTTGGCCCGCGTCGAGCGCGTCGAGGCCCGCTCCGCGGAACTGCGCGCGGCGGCCGGGACCGCGGCGGTAGCCGAGAACCTCGCCTACGCCCTGGCCGACGTGCTCCAGCCTGGGGCGATGCGGATCATCAGCCTCGCCTGCTCGCGTCGAACGCTGTGTGAGCGGCTCCGATTGACCACCCCTGCCGGGATTCCGCTGCTGGCCGAGACCACAAAAATGGTCGCGGCCTACCTGACCGCCGAACGCGGTCTTGGCCGAATCGCCCTCTCGGCCGACGTCGACAGCCTGGCCATGCTGCTCGTCGGCGGCGCGCACCTACTCGCCGCAGGTCGCGACGGCAGCTCACCAGACCCCGACGACCTCCGCGCCCTGGTCGCCACCGCCATCGACAACCTCACTCCGCAATCGTCAAGCCTCCCGGTCCAGACTTGAGATAGCAGTCTCGCGAGACACGTGCTACCGCTAGAGCAGGTCTCTCTCAGCAGACGTGGTGCGGAACTGGATCTCGCCGCGAGCGCGGCCCGGCGATAGGCGTCACGGGTCTGCCGCTGTAGCGGTTCTGGCGCAAAGTCGCTGCTCCGGGTCCGGTGCCAGCGAGAGCGGCTAACTCTCCGGGCCGACCCATCCAGCCGGAGTCGATCGCGGGTCAAATGCGGCGGTGGGGAGCGCGGCAAGTCGCGAAGCGGCACCTTGCACTCGAGGGGAGGCGACGACGGAATCGAAAGTTCTTGGTGGACGTGTCGATCGGTCGGCGGCTTGTTCGTAGAGGGGCCATTGGGTCGCCGATCGGTGGCGACCCGCGAATCTAGGAGGAAGCTGTGTCCGTCTCACCTTCCAGTGCTCCCGGGATCGGGATCGCACACGATCAGGTTGGCTGTGATCGCTCGGCGGCGGTCACGAGGAGCCTGCTTGGCTATCTGGCATTGGCCGGCCCGCTGTACGTGGTGGTGTCGTTGGCGCAGGCGCTGACGCGTACCGGGTTCAGACTGAGCCGGGACGAGTGGAGCCTGCTGGCGTTGGGTCATCTCGGTTGGATCCAGATGGCGAACCTGTCGGTCACCGGCGCGATGATCGCCGTCGGGGCGGTGGGGATGCGCCGAGCGATGGGGAGTGAGTCTGCGGACGGGCGTTGGGCGCCGCGGCTGCTGGCCGGCTATGGGGTCGGGCTGCTGTTCGCCGGGCTGTTCCGGGCCGATCCGGCCGATGGGTTTCCCGCTGGAGCTCCCGCCGGTCCCGCGCTGCACCTGAGCACGCACGGCATGCTCCACCTGGTCAGCGGCTCGGTCGCGTTCGCGTGCCTGATGGCCGGGTGCTTCGTGATGGCCCGTGGACTCGGGCGGCGAGGCGTCCACGGTCAGGCCGTGGCTTCGCGGGTCGTCGGCGGGCTGTTTACGCTGGCGTTCGCCGGTATTGCCAGCGGCGGCGGGAGTACGGCGATCAATCTCACGTTCACCGCGGCCGTGATCGTCGTCTCGGGTTGGGTGACCTTCGTCGCGGTCGGCTTGTACCGGAGGGTTGGTTCTGAGATGAAGGCGACTACGGAAGGAGCACGGGCATGATCGAGTTCGAGGCCGAGCTTGAGCTGGACGGCAAGACGGCAACCGGCATTACGGTCCCGCCCGAGGTCGTGGACGCGATCGGCGGCGGCAAGCGGCCGCGGGTTCGGGTGACGATCAACGCGCACACGTACCCGAGCACGATCGGGACGATGCGTGGCGTGGCCAAGATTCCGGTCAGCGCCGCCGTGCGCCAAGCCACCGGAGTGGCTGCCGGGGACCGTCTGCACGTTGAGGTTGAGCTCGATCAGGCGCTGCGGACGGTGACGGTGCCCGACGACCTCGCGGCGGCGCTGGTCGACGATCCAGAGGCGCTGGCGTTCCTCGACGGGTTGTCCTACAGCCGCCAGCACGCCTACGTGACCTGGATCGAGCAGGCCAAGAAGGCCGAGACCCGCCAAGAGCGCGTCCGCAGGACCGCCGAACAGCTCGCCCAACGCCAACCCCACCGCTGAGAAGCACGACCAAGACTCCTGAGAGGAACGACCATGCGCTACATCACGCTGTTGAACCCCACGACCATGCCGGAGGGACCGCCCCCCGGCGAGCTGATGGCCGCGATCGCCCGGCTCGGCGA
>JBEKRJ010000598.1:0-3822 GCA_049518835.1 Solirubrobacteraceae bacterium | reverse complement strand
ATAGCCGCGCAAACGGAGGGACTGCCCCATTACCCGCCAGAGGAGGCAATCGTGGCGATCAGTGAAGGCGTGAAGCACAGCAGGGGTAACGGCGCCGCATCAGTTCGGACCGGGCAGGGTCGCAGCGTGTTGCGCGATCCGCGCCTGAATCGCGGGACCGCCTTCACCCGCGAGGAGCGGGCTGCGCTCGGGCTCGAAGGGCTGCTGCCAGCCGGCGTGTCCTCGCTGGAGGAACAGGCGCGGCGGTCATACGAGCAGTACGGCGCCCAGTCGACTGACCTGGCCAAGAACGACTTCCTCGCCGCGCTGCACGACCGCAACGAGGTCCTCTACTACAAGCTGCTGGAGGATCACCTGACGGAGATGCTCCCGGTTGTGTACGACCCGGTGGTGGCACAGGCAATCGAGCGCTACAGCCACGAGTACCAGCGACCCGACGGCGTCTACCTGTCGATCGACGACGTCGATGGGGTCCAGCGGGCCTTCGAGAACTATGGTCTGGGCGCCGACGACGTCGACCTGGTGGTGGCGACCGACGCGGAGGAGATCCTCGGAATCGGCGACTGGGGGACGAACGGGATGGACATCTCGATTGGCAAGCTGGCCGTATACACGGCTGCGGCCGGGATCCATCCGGACCGGGCGATTCCGGTGATGCTCGACGTTGGCACCAATCGCGAGTCGCTGCTCAACGACCCGCTGTATGTCGGCAACCGGCACAGCCGCATGCGGGGTGAGCGCTACGACCAGCTGATCGAGGCCTATGTCGAGACGGCGAGCCGCCTGTTCCCACACGCGCTGTTGCACTTCGAGGACTTCGGCCCGTCGAATGCGCGGCGGATCCTCGAGCAGTTCCGCGACAAGGCGCGGATCTTCAACGACGACGTCCAGGGCACTGGTGCGATCACACTGGCTGCGATCCTCGCCGGCCTGCGGGTCGCGGGGACGCGGCCGAGTGAGCAGCGGGTGGTGATCTTCGGCGCCGGCACGGCCGGTGTCGGAATCGCCGATCAGATCCGCGCGGTGGTCGTCCGGGACGGGCTCAGTGAGGACGAGGCTACGCGCCGGTTCTGGTGCGTGGACAAGCAGGGTCTGCTCGTCGACGACATGGATGACTTGCGCGACTTCCAGCAGGGCTACGCCCGCCTACGCTCAGACGTCGCCGACTGGGGTGCCGACGGCCCGATCGGCTTGCTCGAGGTGGTCGAAAAGGTGCATCCGACGATCATCGTCGGGACCTCGACCAAGGGCGGGGCGTTCACCGAGCAGGTCATCCGTGCGATCGCCACGGGCGTGGAGCGACCGCTGATCTTCCCGCTCTCGAACCCGACCGAGCGAATCGAGGCCGTCCCGGCGGACGTGATCAAGTGGACCGACGGCCGCGGCCTGATCGGGACCGGAACACCATGGGGCCCGGTGACCTACAACGGAACCGACTACCAGATCGGGCAGGCCAACAACGCCCTGATCTACCCCGGGATCGGCCTCGGGACGATCGTCGCGGGCGCCGAGCACGTGACCGACGGAATGCTGCTGGCCGCATCAGAGGCGATTGCAGGACTGGTCGACGCCAGCCGCCCAGGAGCCGGGCTGCTGCCGGAGGTCGAGAACCTGCGCGCCGTGTCCGCGACAGTTGCCGTCGCCGTCGCCAACCAGGCGGTGGCCGACGGCGTCGCAGAGCGGCTGCAGGACCCGGTCCAAGCCGTCCAGGACGGCATCTGGCAGGCGGCGTACACAACGCTCGAGGCGAGGTGATCGCCGCCATCACCAAGGTAAGGGTCCGCGCAAGAATTAGCGGTCGGGATTGACGAGTGGCTGGGCGTGTGTGGCGCGGCCGGCTCGCCCGGGTGCCGATCGGCACCACGGCGACCGGGACCCGTGTCGAGTCCGGTGGCAGACGGGGTCGGGCACCCAGTCGAACATGAACGTCAACGAGGTCGGCTCGAGACTGCGCTTGACGCTGTCTATGAGCTGCCGGCGTACGGGCGCTCGCCGATGCTGGTCACCGCGCTCAGTCCGCAGAGTCGGCTACGACAAAGCCTCGGCGATCGCCCACAAGGCCGGCGACCAGGGCACGAGCCTGCCGGAAGCGGCGCTGGCCCTGGGCGTCTCAGCGGCCGATTTCGATCGGATCGTCGGGCCAGAGACGATGGTCGGGAACCCGCGGCGCGATCCGGGCCTCGAGCACTCCGGCACGCGTCGGCGGTGACAACGGCGTCAGCACCGGCCGCGTGCGACGTGCGATCAGAAAGCGAACGTGAATAGCCGCAGCAGCGCGCGGACGAAATTGAGGCTGGAGTACCCCCACAGCGGCTCGGACTTACGGTTGTGCATGACGATCCTCCGTTGCTGGTTGCGGCTGGTTCGTAGTGCCCGAACCGTGGAGGGGACGGGCTCACCCGGTGTCGTCGGCAGCCCCGGCGGATCCTTTAGGCCCCGCGCAAGAATTTAGTGCGGGAATTTGACGAGTGGCTGGCCGTGGCTGGCGCCGCCGGCTCGCCCCGATATTGCTGGTGGCAAGTGAGGGCGAGCCGGTGGCGCCAGGCAGCTGGATGACTCGGGCGGGTCCGTTCCGGCGAGGCTGGATCCCGAGCGGACCCAGGCCCGAGCAGACGCCGTCAAAACCCGCAATGATTCGTGCGCGGGGCCCTCAGCTTGTTACTGCGAGTTGAGGTAGGTGATGACAGCGAGCACGCGTCTGTGGTCGTCGGGGGACGACGGGAGGCGCAGCGTGCCGAAGATGTTCTTGACGTGTTTCTCGACGGTGTGTTCGGTAACGAACAGGCGCTCGGCGATCGCCCGGTTTGAGCGGCCTTCGGCGATCAGGGCGAGCACGTCTCGTTCGCGTTCGGTCAGGCGTTCGAGCGGGTTGTCAGCTTGGCGGCGGCGGCCGACGAGCTCGCCGACGACTGCAGGGTCGAGTACCGATCCCCCGTTCCCAATCCGGTTGACGCTGATCGTGAGTTCCTCGAGGTCCGATACGCGCTCCTTGAGCATGTACCCGATCCCGTCGGTCCCCGCGGACAAGAGCTCCAGGGCGTAGCGAGCATTGACGTGCTGGGAGAGGATCAGCAGCCCGACCGCCGGCCAACGTTCGCGGATGATCTTTGCCGCCCGCAGCCCCTCGTCGGTGTGCGTCGGTGGCATCCGGATGTCGATGATCGCCACGTCAGGCTGTGTCCGTTGGACCAATTCGAGCAGGCCGTCGCCGTCTGCGGCTTGGCCGACAATCTCGAATCCCGCCTCCTGGAGCAAGCGCGAGAGGCCTTCACGGAGGATCACCGCATCGTCGGCCAGAGCTACGCGCACGGGATCACGACTCGTAGCGTCGTGCCAAGGCCGAGCGGGCTTGAGACCGTGAAGCGTCCGCCGAGCGCCTCGACACGGTCGGCCAGACCGCGCAGTCCCGAGCCGCCGGCAGCGCCGGCGCCGCCGATGCCATCGTCGACGACCTCGACCGTGAGCTGCTGATCGGCGTACGTGGCGACGACGTGGACCGCACTGCCTTGGGAGTGCTTGGCGGCGTTGGCCAGCGCTTCGCTGGCCACGAAGTAGGCGGCGCTCTCGACCTGCTCGGGGAGGCGCTGGTGCAGCGCGACGTCGAGCCGCGCGGGGAGCGCGGCACGGCGGCAGAGCTCGTCGAGTGCCGCCGCCAGCCCGCGCTCGATCAGCAGCGGCGGGTTGATGCCGTGGGTCAGCTCGCGCAGCTCCGCGAGCGCCAGCGCGAGCGCCGCGCGCGTCTCACGCACGAGCGGCTTCGCCCCGGCCGTGGCCGGCACCCTCGTCTCCAGCAACCCGAGCGACATCGCGATCGAGACGAGC
>JBEKRJ010000597.1:0-3824 GCA_049518835.1 Solirubrobacteraceae bacterium | reverse complement strand
CTGGTCATTTCCTCAGCTGTTCGCTCAGGCAGGGCATTTGGGGCGGTCCTCGGTGAGCGATCGGCGTGCGTGGCTTGCGGAGTGGTGTCCGGAGTGTTGGGCTGCTCCTGGTGGTCGGTGCCGGTGGAGGCGGTTGTCGAGAAAGACAGATGCGCCGGCGCGGCTTCACGTCGCGCGGGGGTGGCGTGCGCGGTCGTGTCCGACCTGCAACGCGGATTGCGACGTGGTGTGCCGGCTCCTTCTGGTCGCGAGGCGGCGCGGCCGCACACGGCGCGGCTTCGCCCAGGCCCGGGCGAGCTGGTGGCACGTGCGTCGGTCTGGGAGGAGCTCGAGCGGCGCGGCGCGATGATCGCCCTTGTGCCGTTCGCGGGCCGCGCTGGGCTGGGAGGTCAGGTGGGGACGATCGTGCTCAGTCGCCTCGATGGCGCCGAGCTGGTCGATGTGGAGCGATGGACTGGGCGCGACGAGCTGGCCTACGCGCTGGAGGCGCCGGTTTGGGATCGATTCGGGCGCTTCGTCGGCCAGCAGCCGATTCACGGGACAGTCGGGTGGGTGGTCGCTGACCGGTTGGTAGTGATCGAGGGTGAGCGCGGCGGGACCCCTTTCGAGGAACGGCGCCGTGACCAGCGGCCGTCACCTCCAAGTGCTGCGCTTCACCTGCGCCGGCGCGCCAGCGCTCGCCGGTGATGATTACGTGCGCCTCGTCGCGTCCGAGCGTCCGGCGCCCGGAACTCTGCCGGTCACACGGCGCTGTCGTGGTCCTCCCTTGTCGGTGAGAGCTCGAAAGCGAGAGAGACCGGGCGCCACACCCGGTCTTCCAACTACATAGGCGCTTCCAGCGCCGCCCAAAAGCTGTACGCGCAGTGTAGCCGGGTTGCGGACGGAACCGCGGCCGGAGCCGCGGGCTGCGCCCTGCCCTGCCCTGCGCTGAGGGTCATCGCGAACGCCGACCGCGAGGTCGGTGTTGGCGATGGCTTTCGGCCACATCAACCTCGACGCGTCCGGCAGTCCGCCGGGCCGCAACGACGCGTGTCCGTGCGGGTCGGGGAAGAAGACCAAGAACTGCTGCACGGTGGACCGCTGGCGGCTGGTCCCGCGCCGCGGCCGCCGCCCCGGCGTCGTCCCGGCGGATCTCGCTGTGCGGGTCGAGCGGCTGACCGGCGATTTCAGCGTCCGGTTCTTGGCGCGGTCGTTTTTGCCGGCGCGGCTGGGGGGGTTGGCGCCGGCGGCGCTCAGCGACGGCGAGCGGGCCGAGCTGCGCGAGCTGTTTGACGGGCAGCGCGACCAGGTCGACGAGGCGCTCGAGATCCTCGAGCGCGGCGGGTACGGCCAGCCGCGCGGCCGCCGCCCGCGCCCCGAGCGGGCGCACGGGCAAATCCGCGCGCGGCGGTTGGAGCGTGTTGTCGGCAAGCTGCCGCGCGCGCTCGCGGTGCGGCTGCCGACGTCGGCCGACACGCACCGCTCGGGTCCCAATGACGGTAGTGATGTGTATGGCGAGGTCGAGTGCTCGCAGACGCTGCGGGCGATGCACCTGGGGCTGCTCGCGGCCGCCGGCGGACTGTGGCATTCCCGTAACCCGGCCGGCCACGAGTACGCAGCGAGCACGGCTGGTGAGCTGGCGCAGCTTGTCGGCGGGCGCCGGCGGCTGGGCGGCAAGGACATCGCCGCCGTCCACCGCGCGCTGTCAGAGCTCGAGCAGCTGGCGCTGCACGCGACGGTCAACACTCCGTCCGACGGCGGCGACCCGCGCGACGACCTCCAGATTCCCGGACCGCCGGTCGCACGCGTCGAGCGGCTGCTGCCCGACGGACGCTGGGTCAACCAAGCCGAGTACGCCGCCGCGGTCGGCGAGCTTGCCGGCGAGCAGCAGCTCGCGGCCGCCCAGCAAGATCTCGCGGAGGCGGGTGGGGAGACGGTCAGGATCTATCTCGCGCCGTGGGTGCGCGAGCAGATCGCAAACGGCCGCCCGACACTGATCAACTTCGAGGTGTGGGCGCACCTGCGGCCGACCGCGCAACGACTGTACGCCGCGCTGCAGGCGTCAAGCCGCGACGGCTACGACGACGCGATCCGGTTCTATCTCGGCAAGCCGTGGCGCTACACGGTCGGGCTGCGCGGCCGCCAGCATCGCGCCGCCGCGATCATCCGCGCCGCGCTGAATCAGATCTACCACGCCGACGTGCGCTACAACGCGAGCGAGAAATGGTCCGTCGAGGCGGCGTGGGCGAAGACCAAGCTGCCGGCGTTTCGGCTGCGGCCCAGCCGCCGCGCGTCGGCGCCGACCGAGCGGGCGCTCGCGCGGCGCAAGTGCCCCGGCGAGCGACCCGCCAAGCTACGACGCCTGACGCTCGCGCAAGCCGGCGAACAGGTCGCGCTCGTCCGCCAGGCGCTCGCCGACGCGACGCCCCAAACCCGCCAAGCGGCGCCGTCGCGCGTTTCGGCGGTCGATCCGTCGGCCGGCGGACCGCAACCGACCGGCCCCTGAGCAGCCGCCCCGGCCCCACGCTCCACAACCCAGTCCGTGTAGCGCCTCGCGGCCCGGGGCTGCGCCGAGACGGCCAGAGCTTCATACGTGCTCGAGCACGAGGGCGGTGAACTGGCAGCTCGGCGGCCGCTCGCAGACGACTGACGGCGTCCGTGCGCGATCGCCCGGGATGCCGGTCCTCAGGCCGGCGCGGGGTTTGGCGGCCACCTCGTCCGGAACTCCGGGGTTTGGCGCCCACCGCGCGCCGGGGCCTGGCGACCCGCCAGGCGACCGCCGGCGCGGGGCTTGGCGACCGCGACCGACTCCCGGCTGAGACCGCGAATCTCGATAACCCTGGGCGATTTGCGTCCCCGCCGTGGGGCGGGAAGAAAGGCAGTTCCCAAACCTAGGAAAGAGGCAAGCACCCAGCCGGCCAAGCCCGCCGTACGCCACCCACACGCGCCCGTCCTCGACGCCCTGGAACACCGCGTTCAGGGGGTGCTCCAGACGACGACCGCATCCGCGCGCAAGCAACCCCAACCGGCGGCGCGAGACGACACGGCGCCCGGGAGGCTTCAGTAGTAAGGCCGCGGCCCGGAGATCGGCTACGGTCATTCGATGCCCGTTGACTTCGAGCAGCCAAGTTGGGGGGCGGCCAAATACCCTGGTCGCCACGTCGCTCCCGTGGGCGCTCAGGCCGGGGCCCGGGAGCTCGCTGCTAATGTCTACGAGCTCGAACCGGGCGCCGTCGGCTCGCCGTTGCACGTCCACCACGCCAACGAGGAGCTCCTGCTCGTCCTTGCCGGGACGCTCTCGCTGCGCGGTCCGGACGGGACGCAGCTCCTGTCGGCCGGCGCGGTGGTCGCGTTCCCTCGGGGCAGAGCAGGTGTCCATAGCTTGGTCAACCGCTCCGACGCGCCCGTTCGCTACCTCGTGGTCTCCACGACCAACCACCCTGACGTCGTCGAGTACCCCGACACAGGCGCGACGCTCGTCGTCCTCTCCGAGCAGCGCCTGGCCTATCCGCACGGCGCCGACGCGAACCAACAGCCCGTCATCGCCGAAGCGATGCGGGCGGCGGCCGACCGAGACGCCTGACCTGGCCGAGGGAGCAGCAACCGCGCTCACGGCAGAGCATGCAGGACGTCTTCGGTGACTACCGGGTCCGCTGCCGCGTGCTCCACCTGCGCGCCAACGGCGAGCGTGCGGCCGGCGTCATGCTGTAGCCGTCCAGCGCGAGTTTGGCATCTCGCCGCTCGCGGTCTCCCCAGCACCGGCGCGCCGCGGAGAACGCTGAACGCCGAGCAGTACCTGGCGGAACTCGCGGGGTTCCGGTAACGAGGAGCGGCGAACCGGCTGC
>JBEKRJ010000596.1:0-3824 GCA_049518835.1 Solirubrobacteraceae bacterium | reverse complement strand
GTAAGCCATGAACTCGGACGTCGCGGGGTCCAACAGGGCGTGGTGGTGCTCGAACGCGACGGCCTCGGAGTGCCGGGCCTCGGCGGTGGCGATCGTCGCCCACGGCTTTACCGAGCTGGGCAACCCGGGAGCGTCGAACACGATCTCGGCACCGGCGCCTGCCAGCGCGGCCACGGCGGCGTCGAAGGCGACACGCACATCGCTGTCGAGTGGCGCGAACCCAAGATCGGCTGACGCGACCACCCGCACGGTGGACAGGTCCGCGGCGAGGCGGTCCAGCCCGCCCACGTTGATGGAGTGACGATCTCGCGGGTGCATCCCCGCCATCGCCAGCAGCATCAGCCGCGCGTCGGCGACCGTCCGTGCCATCGGGCCATACGAAACCAGGGTTCGCCAGCCGGGTGAGCACGGTTCACGTGGCACCAGCCCGAAGGTCGGCTTGAACCCGACGATGCCGCAGAACGCTGCCGGGATCCGGATCGAGCCGCCGCCGTCGCCGCCCAACGCGAGCGGGCCCAGGCCAGCGGCGACGGCCGCTCCTGCGCCGCCGGATGACCCACCTGGCGTCCGCGTCAGATTCCACGGGTTGCTGGTGCGTCCGTTCAGCGGGGACGCGGTGTATCCGAAGTAACAGAACTCTGGCGTTGTCGTCTTGGCGAAGATCACCGCCCCCGCCGCCTCCAGGCGCTCGATCGCGGCCGACGTCCCCGCGGGCACGAAGCCGGCCGCTGCGTGCGATCCCGCTGCGGCGCTGACGCCGGCGAGATAGTGCGAGTCCTTGACGGTGAGCGGGATCCCGCACAAGGCACCGCCCTCCGAGCGGGCCAGCGCGGAATCGGCCGCCGCTGCGGCATGCCGCGCGCGCTCGTCCAACCGGACGGCGAATGGATTAATCGCCTCGGCGACTCGGCCAGCGCGCTCCAGCACGGCGTTCAGGACCTCGGTGGCGGACACGTCACGGCGACACAGCGCGGTCCTCAGGGCAACGGCCGTCAGCTCACACACGCTCATGATTCACAGTATGGCCGCCCGCCCACGTGAGGCGGCGGCGGTACTCCGGTGCGGGCGCCACGCGGCGGCGCGCGCGACGGATTGGGGCCGGCTGACGCACGCAGAAGTTACGTACGCCGTCCCGACTGCGTTCCGGGATTCCCACGGTCGCGCCTGACGGGCCAGCGGATACGATTCTGCCTCCGGCGATGTCCGCCGAGCGATTCGCAGCAGGCCACGCGCGAATCCTCGAGCTGGTGAGACCGATGACTCCAACCGCGTGAGAGACGGCCGGTGGGAGTTAACTCCATCCTGCCGCTTGACCCACGAAAGGCTCGTCATGAGCACGACCATGTCCGTTCCAATCGCTGAATCGAAGGCACCTCCGGTCGGTGAGGTTGGCCATACGCACAGACTTCAACGCGGCGCACTTGGCCTCGTGGACATCTCCGCCGCCACAATGGCAAACGTCGCGCCAGCGATGAGCTTCTACTTCGGCTTTGGCTTCCTGGCCGTCACCGCCGGAGTCGCCTCCCCTCTGACGATCCTCCTGGCTGGTGTCGCGATCGCCTTCCTGGCCAACACGTTGTCTGAGTTCGCCAAGGTCACGCCCTCCACCGGGGGGTTCATCACCTTCGTCGGCAAGACATTCGGCCCGGCGAGCGCAGTCACCACTGCACTGCTGGCCGGCATCGGCTACATCATCGCGATGGCCTCGGTGATCGCCATCTCCGGCGGGTTCCTGCAGATCACGATCAACCACTATCTCCACGTGAGCATCCCGTGGGGGATCCTGACCGTCGCGCTCACCGCCAGCGCGGTCGTGATCATGATCCGCGGCGTCGCGATCTCCACCAAGGTCGCGGGAGCCCTGTTCGGCTTCGAGCTCCTGGTGCTGATCGCCGTCTCGATCGCCTCGATCCTCAGCCACGCCGGCCATCTCTCCCTGGTCCCATTTGAGCCCAGCCACGTCACCAACGGCTTCAGCGGCCTCGCCGCGGGATTCCCGCTCGCGGTGTACCTGTTCGTCGGCTGGGAGAACTCCGCCGCATTGGCCGAGGAGACCGACGATCCTCGCCGCAACGTCCCGCGAGCAGTCTTCCTATCGGTTGGTGTCATGGCCGTCAGCTATCTGCTGTTCGCCTACGCGACGGTCACCGGCTTCAACTACAACGTTAGCGCGCTCGGTGCCGCACAGATCCCGTTCATCACCGTCGCCCACAGTTCGCTCGGGGCGGTCGCGGTCTTCGCGTACCTTGCCGGGCTAACGTCCACACTCGGCGCGCTGATCGCCGGAACCAACTCACAAGCCCGCCTGGTGTTCAACTCCGGACGCGAAGGACTGCTGCCCGCCTGGATCGGACGCGTGCACACCGCACGCCGCACACCGACCAATGCCATCTTCACCTTCGTCGGCATCGCGATGGTGATCATCGGCGGCTGGGCCCTCTATGACGTGCTACGCGGCAAAACGAGCTTCCTGAACCCCATCAACTTCTTCGCCGAGTCATCGACGATGGGAACGATCCTGATCCTCCTGGTCTACCTCGCGGGCAACCTCGCGCTGCCGTTCTTCATCCGCCGCCACCGACCCGAAACGTTCAACTGGGTCCGGCACAGCCTGCTTCCACTCCTCGGCGCGGCACTGATCCTCGTCCCCCTCTACTACCTGTCAAAGCCCGGCCAAGCCGCACCCTACAGCTGGTATCCATACGTCGCGCTGGTGATCCTCATCCTGTCCGTCGGCTACGCGATCCACCTCACCCGCCGCGACCCGACAATCGCCGACCGAGTCGGATCCATCATCGCCGACGAATAGTCCCGACACACCCAGCCCGCGTCGATCCCGGCGTCTCTCAATCTCAGCTCGGAGCGACCGTCTGACAACCTGGTGAGATGCCAGCCGCCCGAAGCGTCGCGCAGTGACGCGCATCATCTGCCAGCAAGTGGCGCCGCGGATTGCCGACCTGCCGAGCAACCGGGAGCTGTCGGTGCGTTCGATCAGGGAGGCGGTCCGAGCGCGAGGCGAGATCGTGGTGCTGCCAGAACTCGTGACCTCGGGCTATGTTTTTGCGTCGGCAGATGAGGCCAGATCGGTCGCCATCGCACCGGATCAGGAGCTGTTCCGCGAGTGGGGTCGTGAGGCGGCACGGGGGCCGGCTGTCGTCATTGGCGGGTTCTGCGAGCTGGGAAGCGACGGTCGGCTCTACAACAGCGCCGCTGTCGTAGGTCGTAGACGGTTCCGGTGACCTCACGATTTGGAGTTTCCCGAAATGACCCGAATGATCGCTTTGGCGGGCGCCGATTTGGTCGCGGTACCGACGAACTGGCCGCTGGTTGAGCGGCCGGCCGGGGAACGGGCGCCCGAGGTCATCATCGCGATGGCCGCCGCGCGCGTCAACCGCATATTCATCGCCTGCTGCGACCGGACCGGCGTCGAGCGCGGGCAGCGGTGGACGGCGGGGACAACGATCATCAACGAGTCGGGCTGGGTAGTGGCAACACAGCACCGAGACGGGCCGGCGACGATCGATGCGGATCTCGCCCGTGCGCGTACCAAGCGGCTTACCGAACACAGCGACGCGCTCGGCGATCGCCGGCCTGAGCTGTACGGCGCCATTCTCGCCGACTAGATGATTGATTGCGCGGTTATCGCCGTGGGAGGGGTGGGTTTCCACGGCTTCTGAGCAGCGTCGGACCGTCGGTTTCAGGCTCGCGATCCGGCGCTCGCTCCGGTTGCGCGGTGGCCCCTGCGTGGTTCGCGGCTCCACTCAACAGACGGCCGCCCGCCCGGATCAGCGGCAAATCCGGGAACTCATCGTCCTCTACGAGAG
>JBEKRJ010000595.1:0-3829 GCA_049518835.1 Solirubrobacteraceae bacterium | reverse complement strand
GCGTTTTTGCAGGGAGTTTCTGTTCGCGTGTGAGTGGTGGCCGGCTGAGATAGGGAGGAACGCGAAAGCGGGTGTCGAAGATCGGCGTTGGAGAATGTTCAACGCCGACCACGGAGGTGGCCGCGATGTGCGCCGATCACGACACCCGCTGCGATGAAGGTTATGCGTCTGGAGGCGAAATCCTGCCTGGTGAGCGACCCGTTGTCCGACAGCCGGCGGGGGTGACGGCCGATCCCGGCCGGTCGTCTACCTGTCCCGCGGTGAGCGATGGCTTTGCGCCTACGCGCGAGCGGTTTGAAGCGCTGGTGGGCTGGGCTGCTAGCACGCAGCCGGGCGCGCTTGAGCACTCGGAGTTCGAGGAGCGGCTACCTCTGGGACGCCGCGTGGTGCTTCTTCGAAGAAGGCGACCCCGCCGCCGAGCGCTGGGTGCAAGAGAAAGCACGAGCGGTCCTAGACGGGCAGGCCAGCACAGTCGCCGCCGCGATCCGCCGCAAGGCCACCCGCCTCGGGCTCGAGCAGGCCAAGCGCAAGAACGCCGACACCTGCGCCGACTACCTGGCCAAACGCGCCTACCTCGACTACCCGACCGCGCTCACCAACGGATGGCCAATCGCGACCGGCGTGATCGAAGGCGCTTGTCGCCACTTGATCAAGGATCGGATGGACATCACCGGCGCCCGCTGGGGCCTTGAGAGCGCCGAAGCGGCACTCAAGCTACGCGCCCTTCGCAGCAACGGTGACTTCGACGAGTACTGGCGCTATCACCGCAACGGGGTATCCATTTCCGTCCGGTGGTGCGGCTACGGTCCGGCCGTGCCGACAGCGGACATCGGCCATCCGGGCTCCTACGCGGTGTTCGTGGCCTGGTTTCCCGACGAGGCGGCTTGCCGCGATTACCTGGAGTGGCTGCGCTGGCCGGAGGGGTTCCGCTGCCCACGCTGCCCGAACCGTGCTGGCTGGCAGCTGGATCGCGGCCGGTGGGAGTGCTCGCTGTGCGGGCATCAGGCGACGGTCACGGCGGGCACGATCTTCGCGCGCACGCGTGTGCCGCTGCGGCTGTGGTTCGAGGCGGCTTGGCTGATGACCAGCCAGAAGCACGGCATCTCAGCGCTCGGTGTGCAGCGCGCGTTGGGGCTTGGCTCCTACCAGACGGCGTGGGCGATGCTGCACCGCTTCCGGGTGGTGATGGTGCGCCCGGGCCGCGAGCGCCTGAGCCGCCACATCGAGGTCGACGAGGCCTACGACGGCGGGGTCGAGGAGGGTGTTGCCGGACGCGAGACGCAGACCAAGTCGATCGTCGCGATCGCCGTCGAGATCAGGAATCTCAAGGGTTTCGGGCGTGTGCGGATGCAGTCGGTGCCTGACGTCTCGCAGGAGAGCCTGATCGACTTCGTGACCGGCGCGGTCGAGTCCGGGGCTACGGTCCACACCGACGGCTGGCCCGCCTACCTGGCGTTGCCGAAGCACGGCTATGAGCACGAGCGCACGGTGATGAGCGCCCAGCCTGACCCTGCGCACGTGGTGATGCCTGGGGTGCACCGGATCGCGAGCCTGCTCAAGCGCTGGCTGCTTGGCACCCACCAGGGCAGCGCCAGCCCCGAGCACCTCGACGCCTACCTGAACGAGTTCGCCCTTCCGCTTCAACCGGCGCCGCTCGCGCCAGCGCGGGCTGCTGTTCTACCGCCCCCTGCAGCAGGCGATCCTCGCCGAGCCAGTCACCTACCGCCAGCTTGTCGCCAACCCCCAACCTCGCGAGCGCCCCCAGCCGCTGCACCTCCGCCGACGCGGCCGGGCGCCGGCGCTCCACACTGCAGATCGGCCCTGGCGGCGCGGGTAGCTCGCAGCCTGAGCGAAATGGATACCCCATTCACCGCAAACAGGAACGCTGCCGAGTCCATGAATCACGCTACACCCACGGCGTCGTCCCCCGGAGCGATTGAAGTCCCTCCAGGGGACCCGCACCCGATCGTAATGATCGAGCTCGGCCGGCGGCGGACTCCAGTTGTGCGGATGCTTGTAGTGGTCGAGGATGTTCTCGCGGGACAGCTCGTCGTCAATCACCATCACCCTAGCCTCAATACCCGCCGCACGCTCCCCAGGGCGTCGATCAACCTCCGAGGACAAGCGCTCCAAGGCGTCAGCGACGAGCGCCTCCTCGTGCGAGCGGATCCGCTCGATCCCGATCGCCCCGATCCAGTCGACCGCCGCCCCGCGCCCGATCGCCTCGGCGATCTGAGACGTGCCCGCCTCGAACTTCCACGGCAGGTCCGTCCAGGTCGACTCGTTCGCGGCGACCGTGCGGATCATATGACCGCCACCGATGAACGGCGGCATCTCCTCCAGCAACGAGCGGCGCCCGTGCAGCACGCCGATCCCCGTCGGCCCATACGCCTTGTGGCCCGTCCACGCGTAGAAGTCAGCGTCGATCGCCCGCAGATCGACCGGCAGCTGCGGCACCGCTTGAGTGACATTGATCAGCGCGGCGGCCACTGCACCGATGGCGACCGGCACCGATAACCGGAAGGTTTTTGTGGGCTAACCGCCCGAGGAAAGTCTAATTCCGATCCGATCACGACGCGTCCGCGCGCCGGGCAAGCGATCATCTGCAGCCATCCGCAACCATCCTTGCTCGATCTTTCTGCCCGCGACGGTTACGAGGTCGCTTCCGGGCTTGGGCTCGCGATGCTCAATCCGTGCTCGGCTGCGGCGGCGAGTAGGCGACGGTCGTACGCGAGGAACTCATCCGGGTCGATGCGGAGGGCGCTCGCGAGGTGGATCGCGTCCAGCGTTCGGACGGCGCTCGAGGCGAGCTTACGCGCCGCGCGTAGCAGTTGAGCACTGACGGCCACGAGCATGCAGCCGGCAACAAGCCGCTCGACCTCGTCGCGTACGGCGTCGTGCGGGTTTGCGAGCACCGCCGCGCGCGAGACCTCAACAAGCGCGATCCGGCTCGTGGCGAGCACGACAGCTCCTTCGAGATGGCGCTGCAGGGCTACGCTCTCCGTCTCCTCGATGACGAGCTTGACCAGGGCCGACGAATCAGCATAGATTAGCCGCCGCTCAGCCCTCAGCGCGATCCCCTTCAAGCGCCGCGCTGGCGGTCACGCCGCTCGTGGCCGCAAAGCGTCGAACTGGTCGGTCAAGCGGCTTGGGCGGCGTGATGTCGGCGGCCTCCAGCAACCGGTCGAGCCGATCAGTGTGCACTGGGACGAGCACCGCAACCGGCTTGTGATGGAGGGTGATCTCGATCGTCTCGCCGGCGCGGACGCGGCGAATCGTCGCTGTAAGCGTGTCGCGAAGCTCGCGTATTCCCATCTGCTCGGCCATTGTGCCCACACGGTACCACAATGAGTTCCCAGCAGACTCACACACTCCCACACGAACTAGTACTAGTGTTCGCATAAAACGTCACCTACGATCCGGTTCTCCGCGCCCCCGCTCCGCGTCGGCGAGTCCGCACGGGTCACGGTGCACCGACTTGCCCGAACGGGTGTCGTCGGCGGCCCCACCTATCTCTTGTACGTCACCCAAATGGTGCGAGGTCGCTGTTGTCTGACAGACGGTCGGTCGGGATCCCAAGGCTCGTCCAGGATCTGCTCGATCGCTTGCGTGGCTCGGCAGCGAAACGGGTCGGGCAATGATCACGAGCATGCCGCAAGACCCCGCTCGGCTGTTGACGATGGGCGCGCGACCTGGGCCTCGATGACGTCGTCGACCATTTCACGCTGATCGGCGACGAGCTGGAGCAGCTGCGCAACAAGTCCGGTGCGACCCGGCTCGGGTTTGCCGTGCTGCTCAAGTTCCTGCTCTGGCGTGGACGGTTCCCGCG
>JBEKRJ010000594.1:0-3832 GCA_049518835.1 Solirubrobacteraceae bacterium | reverse complement strand
GTGACGGAGCGTGCGGGGAGCTGACGCGCGTGATCGTCGACCCGATCGCGCAGGCGCTCACCCACCTCGTCGTCGCCCCCGCGCACCATCGCGGGCTCGGCCGGCTCGTGCCGATCGAGCTCGTCGAGGGCGCGCGGGGCGATCGCATCCACCTGCGTTGCAAGATCGGGGACTTCGAGCAACTCGATCGCGCCGAGGACGTCCGCTTCCTACCGACAACCACCGGCCCGTTGGGATATGGCTCGCACGCGTTGATGTGGCCCTATTACGGCCTTGGCATGCCGCTCGGCGGGCAGGGCCTCGAGCGGGAGCCGATCTTGATCGACCGGGTGCCGGTGGGCGAGGTCGAGGTGCATCGCGGCGATCAGGTGCACGCAGCGGACGGCTGGATCGGATCGGTCCAAGGCTTGGTGATCGACCCCAACGACCATCACGTCACGCACGTGCTGCTGCAGGAGGGTCACCTCTGGGGGCGCCGGCAGGTTGCGATCCCGATCGGCGCGGCGTCGCGCGTGGGCGAGGAGATTCGGGTCACGCTGACCAAGCAGCAGGTGCAGGAGCTGCCGCCGGTGCAGCTGTCATCGAGCCCGTGAGCTCGACCTAAGGGCCCTAAGCGCCAGCGGCGCGGTCGATCGACTCGTGGCGCATCGCGTAGGCGCGAAACTCGCGTTCGAAGCGCTCCCAGTCGACCGGGCCGTGATCGGGTCCCGAAGGTCCCGGCGCGCGTGGCGAGCCGCGGCGCCTGCCGCCATCGCCACCGTTCCCGTCGCCGGGGTCGCTCGCAGGCTGCCCGAGCACGAACAGAACTCTGAACAAGAGCAACGCGAACGCCGCGCATGACGCCACCGCGATCGTGACAGACACGGGATCCACGCGGTCAAATATAGCGTCGTTTCGGCCCGCCGTGCGTATTCGCAACGGACGCCGTATCCGCAGTTTCCACGGATCGAGCCGCGTCGACGCCGAGCAACGCGCTCGCGGACCTGTTGCGCGGAGCCCGGCGGGCGGCCCAGCCGCGGACCGCGACGCAGACGACGCGGCGCGAGACCGTCCGGACGGGGTCGCACGGCCCCAGGGACGCCGAGCGCAGCGAGGCCCCACCCGCGTAGCGACCCTCGGAGCGCGCTGTCAGGCGCCAGGGCGGCCGAGCACGAGGTCGACGTAGCCGTCGGCGATCTGCGCCGGCGCGAGGCGCCCGCGCGGGCGGTACCACTGGGCGGTATAGTTGACCATCCCCAACAGCGCCGACAACGCCAGTCGACGATCCGTGCCGGCGCCGTCGAGCGCGCCGTCGAGCGCCTTCTCGACGAGCCGCTGGAACTGCTTGCGGCTGGCGCGCACCTCGCGCCACTGGTCGCCGGCCTCGATCGCCGCGCGGTGCTGCTCGAACACGAGCATGTGATCGCGGTGCGCGGTGACGTGCTCGACCCATAGCCGCACGAGCGCGCGGAATTGCTGCTCGGGCGTGCCGGCACTGCGCAACAGCGCCCGCGCTTGCACGAGCAGCGGCTCGACCAGCTCGTCGCAGATCCTGATCAGCAACTGCTCCTTGCTGCCGAAGTAGTGATACAGCGCCCCCGCGGCCAGGCCCATCGCCTCGGTCAGCTCCTGCACGGTCGTCTGCTCGTAGCCGCGCTGCGCGAACACGCGCGCAGCGGTGTCGACCATCTCCTGCTGGCGGCGCTCGTAGCGCTCGCGCAATGCCGCACGTTCAGGCCGCGGAGCCATCGCGTCCATCGTAGCGTGAAGGCCGCGCCGATGTTTGAATGATTCTTCGAACTTCGGACGCTCGTTCTGTATAGTTGACGCATGTTCGATCTCGACGACAACACCCAACTTTTGCAGCGCACCGTCCGTGACTTCGCGCGCGCCGAGGTCGCGCCAATGGCCGAGCACCTCGACGCCACGAAGTCCTTCCCCTACGCGCTCGTCGAGCAGATGGGCAAGCTCGGCTGGATGGGGATCCCGTTCCCCGAGCGCTACGGCGGCGCCGGCGGGAGCACGCTCCAGTACGCGATCACGGTCGAGGAGCTGACCCGGGTCGACTCGTCGGTCGCGATCACGCTCTGCGCCCACACTTCCCTTGGCACCCAGCCGATCTACCTGTTCGGCAGCGAGCAGCAGCGCTCCGAGTGGCTGCCGCAGCTGGCCTCCGGGCGGATGCTCGGCGCGTTTGGCCTGACCGAGCCGGAGGCGGGATCGGACGCCGGCAACACCCGCACGCGGGCGCGCGAGGACAACGGCGAGTGGGTGATCGACGGCGCCAAGCAGTTCATCACCAACGCCGGCACCGACATCTCCGGGGTGGTCTGCATCACCGCCCGGACCGCCGAGGACGAGATCTCCAACTTGATCGTCCCGAACGGCACGCCCGGCTACGAGCCGGGCGCGCCGTATCGCAAGATGGGCTGGCACGCATCCGACACGCGGCCGCTGAGCTTCACCGACTGCCGGGTCCCGCGTGAGAACCTGCTCGGGCCGCGGGGCGCGGGCTTCAAGCAGTTCTTGCACATCCTCGACATCGGCCGCATCGGCGTTGCGGCGATGGGCCTGGGCCTCGCGCAAGGCGCGCTCGACGAGGCGCTCGCGTACGCCAAGGAGCGCCGCGCATTCGGTCAGCCGATCTCGAAGTTCCAGGCGATCCAGGCCAAGCTCGCCGACATGTCGACCGAGATCGAGGCGGCTCGACTGCTCGTCTACAAGGCGGCGTGCCTCAAGGACGCGGGCGCCAACTTCACGCTTACCGCCGCGCAGGCCAAGCTCAAGACCGGCCGGCTGGCGGTGCGGTGCGCCGACGAGGCCGTGCAGATCCACGGCGGGTACGGCTACATCGAGGAGTATCCCGTCTGCCGCTTCTACCGAGACGCGAAGATCCTGACGATCGGCGAAGGCACCGACGAGGTCCAACAGATGGTGATCGCGCGCGCGCTGGGGGCCTGACCGATGCTGCCCGCACAGGTCGAGATCCGCGAGGCTGGGCCGGTGATCTGGCATGCGTGAGCTGTCCCCCGTGCTGATCGCCAACCGTGGCGAGATCGCGATCCGCGTCGCGCGCACCGCGCACGGCCTCGGCCTGCGGACAGTCGGCGTGATCGCCGCGGCCGATGCCGGCGCCGCGCACGCGGACGTCCTCGACGTGGTCGTCCCGATCAGCTCGTACCTCGACGTGCAGGAGCTGCTGCGGGCCGCGCGCTGCAGCGGGGCGCGGTCGGTGCATCCCGGCTACGGCTTCTTGAGCGAGAATGCCGGCTTTGCCCAGGCGGTCGTCGATGCCGGCCTGATCTGGATCGGGCCGCCACCGGCCGCGATCGAGCTGATGGGCGACAAGGGCCGCGCCAAGGCCGCCGCGGCGGGCGCCGGCGTGCCGGTCGTGCCGGCCGGCGACGACGGCGGCTACCCGGTGATCGTCAAGGCCGTGGCGGGCGGCGGCGGCAAGGGGATGCGGGTCGTGCGCAGCGCCGCCGAGCTGCGCAGCGCGACCGAGGCGGCGCAGCGCGAGGCGCTGTCGGCGTTCGGCGATGACCGCGTGATGGTCGAGCGCTACCTCGAGCGACCCCGGCACATCGAGGTCCAGGTGCTCGCCGACAGCCACGGGACGTGCGTGCACGTCGGCGAGCGCGAGTGCTCGCTGCAGCGCCGTCACCAGAAGGTCGTCGAGGAGGCGCCGTCGCCGGTGGTCGGCCCAGCGCTGCGCGCTGAGATCGGTGCAGCCGCCGTCGCGCTGGCGAGCGCCTGCGGCTATCAGGGCGCCGGCACGGTCGAGTTCATCGCCTCCGCCGACGCGTCGGAGTTCTTCTTCTTGGAGATGAACACGCGCCTGCAGGTCGAGCAT
>JBEKRJ010000593.1:0-3834 GCA_049518835.1 Solirubrobacteraceae bacterium | reverse complement strand
CAGCCGAAATACCGACCGATGTGACCGCAAGGCGCGCAACGAGGAACGCGCCATGATCGAGAAGTTGACCCGCTCGCGCGTCAAAGAGCGCGGCCTCGCCGTTACCCCCGCGCCGCCGGCGAAATCCCGCCAACAGCCAGACGCCGGCGCACCCAAACCGTCACTTGCTCGGCGCCGTCGCGCTCGGGCCTGGCGCGGCGAGACGACGCCGATACGGTCGTTGGGACACCGACGTCGGGGCGGTAGAAAGCGTCCCACCGGCAGTCCGGCGAAAGCGACGGCCGCGATCATCGGGTCGGGCAACGTCGCCACCGACCTGTTGTACAAACTGGTGCGCTCACAGTACGTCCATCCGCGCTGGATGATTGGCCGCAATCCGGCGTCAGCCGGCCTCGCCCGCGCGCGTGAGCTCGGTCTGATCACCAGCCCCGAGGGACTCGACTGGCTGCTGGCGCAGAACGAGCTTCCCGAGCTGGTATTCGACGCGACCTACGCACAAGCCCACGCGTCGGCGGCGCCACGCTACCAGGCCGCCGGGATCCGCGTCGTCGATCTCACACCGGCGGCGGTCGGACCGCTGGTCGTGCCAGCGGTCAACCTCGCCGCACAACTCGACGAGGCAAACGTCAACATGGTGACCTGCGCTGGCCAGGCGACGGTCCCGATCGTGCACGCGATCGCGCGCGTGCACGCCGTCCGCCACGCGCAGGCAGTCGTGTCGATCGCTTCGGGCTCGGCCGGCCCGGGAACGCGCGCGAACATCGAGCAGCTGATCGCGACAACCGGGCGCGCACTCCAAACGCTCGGCGGCGCACAGCAAGCGGAGACGAGCATCATCCTCGACGGCACCGACCCGCCGCTGCCGATGCGCGCCAGCGTCAACTGCTAGCTCGAGCGTGGCGCCCCGCGGCACGCGATCCTGCGATCCCTGCACGCGATCGTCGCCGACGTCGCCGCCTACGTACCCGGCTATCGCCTGGTCGCCGAGCCGCGGTTCGAGCCCGGGCGTGTCATCGCGCTGCTCGAGGTCGAGGGTGCCGGCGACTTCCTCGCGCGCCACTGCGGCAACCTCGACATCATCATCACCGCCGCTGCCGCTCGCGTCGGCGAACTACTCGCCCGACACACAAAGGTCAGGCGATGACGGCCCCGGCGGGCGCATCCGCGCCGAGTGAATGACCATGTCCGTCGCCTACCCCTGTGACCAACGCACCGCGCAGCCCAGGCCCCCCCCGGAATCTCTTGGACGTCTCTCCCGCCACTCGTCTTTAGGGCGCGGTTCCCGAGGTCGGGTGGATCGAGAAGAGGCACACGATCGTGCCCTCCTCGGTCTGCCCAGACCCGCGTACCACAGCCAGCTACGACTGGCCGAACGCTCATCAACATACACGTCGTACTCGAGATCGAGCGTACCAGCGGGTCGACCCTCGACCGCGCTCGATGGCCCGACGGTCTGGTCATCGGCGTGCGCCTCGGGACGCTCGACTACGACACCGGGATCCACCCCCAACGAATACCACACCTTCGTCGGCTCCCGAACGCCCTGGGAGGAACTTCCCGACGATGGTCTGCCGCGCTATCCCGAGCGCCGGGCCTGAGCAGCCCACCGTCTTCCCCGCCCAGCGCCGACGAGATCGCCAGCCTCCGCTGGCCCGCTCCGGGCGGCCACTGATAACGACAAGTGCGTCGCGGGCCCGTCACTGGGCCCGGCTGCAGCATTCGGGTCGGAGCATCCGCTCAGTCATAGCCACCAAGCAATGCATCAGTCCGAGATCGCCGCGACGGGCGCGTGAATGCCGTTGCAAGCAGAAGCTCGGGAGTCCTCGATCCGCGCGAGCAAAGCGAAAGGTGCTGGCCTGGCCGGTCAAGCCTGCATCGGCGCCGGGGCCGGCACAGGCTCATCCGGCGGTTGTCGCCGCTACCCCGGTCGCGGTTTGCGGCGATTGGGTCCCCGGTTGACCCTCGTTGCTTCTGTCCGAGAGCGGTCGCGTTGCGACGGCTGCGTTGACGTCGCCAGCGTGACCGTTTCGCCTCATGACTCATGAGCGAGCGCGTCGAGGTCCGGCCGGTCGTGCTCCTATCACGCCAGAGGCGAGCGGCGGCTCGCGTCCGCTCTGAGTGAGAGGAGAGGTCCCGACGTATCGCGGCGAGATGCGGTTGTCGCCCTTCGGTTCTTGGCGGTCGGGTCGGCGGATGGCTCAGCGGGTGTCGTGTGTAATGGATCGACCGGTGTCGGACATCAAGCTATGTATGGGGTCCGAGGCAAGGTTCGAGGAGCTCTATCGGGGGTACGCCGATCGCGTTCACGCCTATGCGCGCCGGCGCTCAACTTCGGCTGCTGCGGATGATGTCGTGGCCGAGGTCTTTCTCGTCGCATGGAGGCGACTTGACCGGGTCCCGGATGATCCGTTCCCATGGCTTCTCGCCGTGGCGCGGCGGGTCCTGGCCAACCGCCGGCGGGCCGAAGGCCGGGCGGCGGCGCTCCGCGACCGGCTGGCTGACTCCTCCTGCCCTGCCGTGGTGGCGGCGGAGGCAACGGCCGGCGATGACCGCGTCGCCCGGGCGCTCGCCGGCCTCGGCGAGCGCGACCGCGAGTTGCTGTTGCTGATCGCTTGGGAGGGGCTGGACCAGGCGGAGGTGGCCGAGGTACTGGAGCTGCGGCGCGGGACGGTGGCGGTGCGCCTACATCGCGCCCGCCAGCGGTTCGCCGAGGCTCTCGCGGCCCAGGATGACGATGTCTCGACGGCGATGGAGGTGCGCTGATGACCGCTGATCCGCTTGACCTGCTGCGCGCCAGCAATCCGGTGCCTTACGGGAGTTCCGCCCCGCCGATCGAGCGTGTGCTGGAACGGATCTACGCCGAGAGCCCGGCTCGACGTCGGTGGCACGCCCGGACCGGTGCGCTTGTGCCGGCGCTCGGTGCCGCGGCGGCGATCGCCGTGGCCGCCGTTGCGCTGGTGCTGGCCGGAGTGGGCCACCGCAGCTCCGTCAGGCATCACTCGCCCACCGCGAGCTCGGTGCTCAGCGCGCCGAGGGGCGGGATGCGCGGCCTGGTGTTCCTCGAGGGCGCCGCCTTCGTCTCCCCGTCCGACGGGCTGGCCTCGATGCAGCAGTGCCTGGGGTACCGCAACGGTGATCCGACCGCCCACGCATCCTGTCGCGACTGGATCGCCACCACCCACGATGGTGGGGCATCGTGGGCGATCGCGCGTGAGCACGAATACGTTTCCAATCCCCGCTTCAGCGGAGCGGACGGCTGGGCCGAGGGTCTGCAGACGCAGTCGGATACGGGCGGCGGCATTGCCCGGTTCTTCGTGACCCACGACGGTGGTCACAGCTGGAGCGTGGCCGCGAGCGCCGCGGCCGCACTCGGCCCCGGCCAAGATGTCTCGGTCGGAGGCGGCGAGGTGTGGGCGGTCGGCAGCGACTGCTCCGGCCCTGCCCAGTGCACGGTCACGATCCTGCACGGCCGCGTGACCGGCAGCCAGCTGGAGGCAACGGCCGCCCAGCCGGTGGCAGGCTCCTGGACCAACGTAGAGGTCGTGGCGGCGGGGCCGCAGACGGCGTATGTCGTCAATCCCGACCATGCCCAGCAGACGTTCGTCACCTTCGACGACGGTCGCAGTTGGCAGCGGATCGAGTCGGCCTGCCCCCCAACACCGTTTGACTTCGGTCGGCTGGCGAGCAGCGGGTCGGCAGGCTCGGTCTGGGTCAGCTGTCAGCCCTGGCACGGCGCCACGACGCTCAAGCGCCCCACCGACGGTGGGCGCTGGCGACTGACCGCGGGTCAGTTCGGCAACGTGTTCAGGCTGGAACCGGTCTCCCCCCAGGTCG
>JBEKRJ010000592.1:0-3835 GCA_049518835.1 Solirubrobacteraceae bacterium | reverse complement strand
CAGCCAGCCGAGCCGGTCATCCGGATACGGCTCCAGCCAGCGAGGATCGGACATCCTCGTCGGCGCCGGGATCTCAAATGTCAGCGGCGGTATCGACTGCGGGCGGCGACCGCCGTCGCGCAGTACGTTCAGACATCGGTTAGTCGCAATCCGGTAAAGCCAGGTCCGTAAGCTCGATCGCCGCTCGAAATTTGCCAGCGCGCGCCAGGCGGCCAGCATCGTCTCCTGCAGCACGTCCTCGGCATCATGCACCGAGCCGAGCATCCGGTAACAGTGCAACTCCAGTTCGCGCCGGAATGGCTCCGTGAGCTCGCGGAAGGCAAGCTCGTCGCCAGCGGACGCCCGCTCCAGCACGCTCGTTGTCACGCTGCAGATCCTCCCATGTCGAGCCATCGTCCGGCGCACTGATGCCGGCGGACGGCAAAACCGGCGCCGCGCGCGGCTCTGAATCAGCGGCGTACGGCGGGCTCCCCAGGACGTCGTCGCCGAAGCGCTCGCGCTCGGACCCGGACGCCTGGCGGTCAGCGTCTGCTGCGACGCGCGTCTGATCGCTTCACGCAGGACGGCCGCCAACCTGCGCCGCATGGTGTTCGTGGACACGTCTGGCGATGACGACACCGACGGCCTGGCCGAGGCTTGTGTTCATGCGGTCACACGGTGCCGCCGTTGACGCCGATGTTCTGGGCGGTGATCCATGGCGCCGGTCGATGGCGAGGAACGCGATCACGTCGGCGATCTCCTCGACGGGGCCGAGCCGGTTGAACGCCGACATGCGCTCGAGGCCGGCGATGAACTCGGGGTCCTTGGCGTCCCGGTGGGTGTCGGTCTTTGTCGCGGCAGGGGAACCGCGTTGACGGTGTGCTGCGCGGGCCGAGCTCGCCCGCAAGGATGCGCGTGAGCTGCTCGATCGCGCCCTTGGTCATGTCGTAGATGCCGTAGCCGGGGAGCGCGAGCCCGGTTGTTGAGCTTGAGATGTTGATGATCCGGCCCCCGTCGGCGAGGTGTTGTGCTGCGAGTTGGCAGCCGAACACGGTGCCTTTGACGTTGACGTTCAGCACGGTGTCGATCTGTGTCTCGGTCGCGTCCGCGACCGGGACGAGGGTCGCCACGGCGGCGTTGTTGACGAGGATGTCGATGTGTCCGTAGTGGTCGCTTGCGGCTGCGAACAGGCGGTCGAACTGGTCGCGTTGGCTGACGTCGGCCTGGATCGAGATCGCGCTGCCACAGGCATCTGAGATCGACGCGACGACCGCGTCCGCGGCGTCGGGGGTGTCGAGGTGGTTGACGACCACCCCGGCGCCAGCGCCGGCCAGTCGAGTCGCGATCCCCTTGCCGATCCCGGTGGCCGCGCCGGTCACGATCGCGACCCGACCATTCAGTGATCCGTTGGACCCCATCGCAAGTGTTACTCGAACCAGTAGTCGAGCGTGATCGACGCGTGCTGGCCCAACTCGGCGACAAAACCACCCTCGCCGCGCAGCCCGGTTAGCTGATCGGTACCGGACCCGGGGATCACGAACCACTCGCCACTGACCGTGGTGCCCTCGAGCGTGCCGGCGTCCTGCAGCAGGAACGAGCCGTGACGATCGGCGATCCGGCCTGTCACGCGCTCGATCCCGACGAAGCTCGCTGACCCGTCCATGCCCACCGCCTGCAGGAACCGCACGGCACCTTCACCCTCGATGTCTCCGATGAACCTCTCCCGAACATGGATCTCGACAAGCTGCGGGCCGGCCGCCGGCTCTTCATAGGACTGCGGCTCGTAGCTGTCCACTTCGATCCTGCCGGTCGCTTGGATCTTCGTCGCCTCGTTCATCTCGCGTACTCCTCCTCGTATGGGATGGGGTTGTTGGCTGGTCTACGTTGCCTTCGCCCGCTGAAGAGCCACAGGACGAACAGCCTTGTCGTTACAGGAATGACCAGGTTGGTCATTGGGATCGCCAGCAGGAAGGCGAGCAGCAGGCTTCTCGCGGTGACTGGCAGGAATAAGAGGCGTGCTGTGAGCGCTGACGAACTCGGGCCGATGACATCCGCGCGGCACCGACGATCGAGGTGCGGACCACCAGACCACGTGAAGCCAGATCGCCGGCCACTACACTCCACCGTCGCTGCAAACGCCGCCACCGGCTCCATGGCACGGACCAACGCGCGGACCTCCCTACCCCGTGCACACAGGGAGTCGATCAGCGCTGAACCGATCCTGCTCCTACCGCCGATCACGAGAATCACGAGCTGCTCCCTTCGGTCCCAGGCGCCCGCTGCACCCGACGTGTCCGCCGATAGGTTGCGCTCGATGACGATCGAGAGCAAGATAGGATCGCTTACCACATGATGTAGCGTTCCTTACCGATGTGGACCGGGGTTGAGCTGCGCCAGATCCGCGCGTTCCTGACGCTCGCCGAGGAGCTCCACTTCGCGCGCACGGCCGAGCGACTCGGGCTCACCAACTCCCGCGTGAGCCAGACAATCCGGACGCTCGAAGCGCGGATCGGCGGGCGCCTGTTCGAGCGGTCGAGCCGGCGCGTCGAGCTGACCGCGCTCGGCGAGCGGCTGCGCGAGAGCATGACGCCGGGCTATGAGCAGATCCAGCGCGCGTTCAACGAGGTGCACGAGGCGGCGGTCGGTCTGACGGGCGTTCTGAGGATCGGCATGTACACGCAGACCACTGGTGGCCCGTACATGGTCGAGATCGTCAAAGCCTTTCGAGCGCGCCACCCAAACTGCGAGGTCGTGTTCCTCGACACCGGACTGGTCCGCGGCCAGCTCGATTGGCTGCGCAGCGGCGAGGTCGACCTGCTGGTGATGCGCCTGCCGTTCTCCAGCAGCGGTGTGACGATCGGACCGATCCTCTCGCGTGATCAGCGCATGCTGGCAGTCGCAATCGGCCACCCGCTCGCCGGCCGCGGATCGATCGTGTACGAGGAGCTCGCGGACTACCCGGTCACCGACCAACGGTCGCTGCCGCGCGAGATGCTCGACGCGTTCATCCCGCGGCGCACACCGTCAGGCAAACTGCTGCGCCGCGTCGAGATCGCGACCCTCGCCGAAGGGCTCATGCGGGTCGCGGCCGGAGACACCGTTCACCCGACCGTGCGCTCGTTTCTCGAGCACGGGCGCCCTCCTGGGATCACGGCGGTTCCGATCCTCGACCTACCGCCCTCAGAGACCGCCCTGACGTGGCTGACGGCCAACCAGTCCCCGAAGATCGACGCGTTCGCGCGAGCCGCAGCCGACGTGCTGGCAGACACCGAGCTCGCCCCAGCTGAACCGCCCGGCAGCCCGGCCACGGAAGGCAGTGAACCCAGCCAATCGTGGCAGCGGCTGATGTACTCCTCGCTCGAGCTGCGAGAAATCCGGGTCTTCCTCACCCTCGCTGGGGAATTGCACTTCGGCCGCGCGGCCGAACGGCTCGGGATCACGCACCCGCGCGTCAGCCAGACGATCCAAACGCTCGAAGCACGGATCGGCGCCAGACTGTTTGACCGAACCAGCCGGAAGGTACGTGTGACACCGATCGGCGAACAGCTGCGCGCTGCGATCGCGCCTGCCTACGACCAGCTGAGGCGAGGTTGGGCGGACATCCATGAGCTCGCGACCGCCGTGGCGGGAACGCTCCGGCTCGGGACCTACGCGTATGTCGCCACCGGGCCGCAGCTGATCGAGGTCATCAAGGTCTTCGAGGAACGCCACCCAGGCTGCACGGTCCAGGTCACCGAGACCGGCGTCGGGCCCGACCAATTCGACCGGCTCCGCCACGCCGAGCTCGACGTGATCGCAATGCGCATGCCGCTCAACGATCCGGACCTGACGGTCGGACCCACCCTCACACGCGAGG
>JBEKRJ010000591.1:0-3835 GCA_049518835.1 Solirubrobacteraceae bacterium | reverse complement strand
CCAGGCGATCCTGACATTGCTGCGCGAGCACGCCGCCTTCAAGCCCAAACCTCCCGAATACGAACTCGCGATCGCCCATGTCCCGCTCGACCAAGTCGGTCTCGAGAATCCGATCGACGACCGAGTGCCGAAGCGATGTGCTCCGATGACGAGAACTTCACGATCGTGCTCGCGCCCCCAGGCTGCGGCAAGACGAGCGTGCTCAGCGCCGCCGCAATGCATGCCGCGCAGCGTGAATCTCAGCCACGGGTCCTGTCGTGCGAGTCCCGGTCGGCCATCACACGACACCACTTGACGCGCTGCTGCTCGTACGGGCCGTCGCCTCCGAGCTCGCCAACCAACTGGCACCGCTGCTCGAAAAGCGACCGCGTGAACGCCTAGAACGCGCCCTCGCGACGACCATCACACGCTCCCGGCAGGGAACCCGGATCTCGGTTGCGCTGAACGCCGTCGCACCCCACTCGCCGATCGGCGCTAGCCTCGGCGTCCAGCTGGCGGGCGATCTCACCACGCTGACCAGCCAAGGAGGTTGGCAGGGCGGTCCCCACGCTGGCCTTCTCGCACTACGCGACATCGCAGACGCACGCAACGCTCGCTTGGTCGTGATCTTCGACGACGCCGACACCTGGAGCGAGGGCGACGAGGAGATTGCGCCCCGCGCCCGAGACTTCTTCGTCGCACTTCCAGGCCTTAGTCGACTGCCCCGAGGTGACGATGTTCGTTGCCGTTCAAGATCATTGGGGCACGGCGGGCACACGGCTTGGTCCAAACACCGAGGCCTCCAGAGCGCGATACCGCGCGCTCGAACGACGCGCCGGGCGGCGACTCGCGGTACCTCTCCCCAAGACCAGGTCGCAAGCACGCGCGCTGATGACCGCGATCATCGAGCGCCGCACCGCCATCACGTTGCCCGAGCAAGAAACCCCCCCGGCTGGTGCGCCCGCCTGTTCACCGACAGCTTCATGAATAGCATCGCCGAGCGCTGCCTACGCCGCGGCGTCCGCCAAGCGCTCTGCGACCTACGCGACGTCCTAGACCACACAGAGATCCTGCCGGCGAAACTCGATCAGCAGGACCTGATCGACGCGATGAGCCGATAGCACCTCAACAAGCCAGCCTTTTGGGCATTCGCCGGCAAGCTCAAGAGATCTCTCCGAGTGGGATACCGAATACACATTACCGAGCGTAGAATTGTACGCAGCCTTCACGGGTCCGCCTACGGCGCCATCAGTGACCGCCGCTGACGCTGGTGGGACCGGGTAGACATGACTGTTGGTTCCGATCTCGATGACTGGGTGCACGGACGGCTTGAGCCAGCGAAGGATCGCGAGCAGCGCTGCCTCGGGTAGCGCAACGCACCCCTCGGTTGCGCCATCGACCATCGACCCAGCTGTGCAGGAAGATCCCCGATCCGAGAGCGTTCGCTCCAGCGAGGATCGGGCTCATGTTGAACTGAATGACAGCGAAGTAGGGGTAGGCGACGGTCTCGGTCCACAGCGCCTCCGACCATGATGCGAACGCTGGCGTTACGCCGCACGGCACGTACACGAACTTGTTGTACTGCGGCGAGTAGGGGTCCTCATCCCACCAGTCGCCGCAGACCACCTGGTGATAGGGGTAGGCCGTCCAGTAGTAATGGAACAAGAACGTACGCTAAGCGCGATTTCCGTGGCGCTCGCCCTGTTCTCTGCCGTCGCCGTCGACTGGCCGTCGCCGCGGCCGCCGGGGTCGCGTTCGTCGCTCGGCCGCGTCGACGGGGGGATCGACACCTCGGCGTGGAAGCACCGGGCTGAAGGACGTCGGCCGGGCAGGGGCGCCGCACGAAGCGCACGTAGAATCGGTCGCGTGGCCATCGAGGAGCTCGAGCACGTCCACCGGCTCTCCGTCGACGAGTACCGGCGCCTGGTGCAAGCGGAGGTCTTCGATGAGGACGCCCCGCTTGAGCTCATCGAAGGGCTGCTGCTGGACATGAGCCCCAAAACTCCCGCCCACGAGAACGCGGTCGAGTGGCTCAACGGCTGGCTGTCCGCGAATGCCCCGCGCGGCTGGAGTGTGCGCGTCTCAAGTCCCCTGTCGCTCGCGGCTTCGGAGCCGGAGCCCGATCTCGCCCTCATCGCCCCCGAAACGCCGCGGCCGTTTCATCCCTCCACCGCGGCACTCGTTATCGAAGTTGCTGTCTCGTCGTTGCGGCGAGACCTCGAGCGCAAGCCAGCCGTGTACGCGCGCGCCGGCATTCCCGACTACTGGGTCGTCGACCTCAGCGCCCGCTGCATCGTTGTGCACCGCAACACGAACGGCGATCGCTACACATCCATCCAGACAGTCGCTGCCACGGGGCGTGTTGCCTGCCGCTCGCTGCCCGACCTGCCCGTGGACCAGCTGCTCGCCGCTGCGCGCGGGTGACGCGTGTACGCGTGTAGCCCCTTTGCAGGCATTTTCTCTTTCTGCCGGAATCCGTATTCCGTCGAAAATGCCTCGCGGCAACCCCCCGCGTGGGACTCTCCGGGTTTGCCTGAGAGCAGTAACGTGCTCCCTGCGTCCACACCGGCCTTCGTGACCCGGTCCGCCGCGACCGGGTCGACAATGGAGGCCGTGGACCCCACCGTCTCGACTCTCCTCGGTGTGCTTGTCGGCGGCAGCATCGCGAGCGGGACGAGCTTCTACCTGGAACGAAGGCGGCTCGCAACGCAACGGCCGCAGCGAAGCTCGAGCTGGAGACGCCCGCCGCGGGGCACGCCCGCTGGCGGAGGAACTTGAGTACGGACGTCGGCTCATCGATCAAGCCCGAGCGAAGGCCGCTACACCTGGGAGCCGCCGAAGCGACTGATCCCGGCTGCGGCGTGGACGGAGTACCGGGGCGATTTCGCGCTCGTCGCCTCGGACAAAGAGTGGGCGACGGCCGCTGCGGCGTTCGCTGAGTTCGACCGGTTGAACTGGCATCTGAGCGACGTCATCGCGGAGCAGTACGGGACCAGCGGTTTCGGGGGCGGTCTCGCCGGTTTCGCGGACATGAACTGGACCGGTCCGCCGTCGGTGCCCCGGGAGCTGACACCGAGCGCAAACGTCGAAGGCGCGCTGGCGAAGGTGGACGTCGCGCTCGGTCTGCTCTGGCGTCTGATGGCTGGCTCAGCGGAGGCCGTCGACGGCGGGACCCGCGCAAGACGTGGATCGCCGCCACCGCAGCGCTGGACTGGGCACCGCCTTGGCTGGCTCGCCATCTCACACTTGCGCCCCATCAGACGCGATACCTCGGTGATCTCTGCTGCTCGATCATTCCGCGCGAGCTGGGCAAAGGCGACTGGCCGTCCAGCCGATCTGATCGCCAGGACCTGCACTCCGCGGCGCAGCGCGATATCGCGAGCATAGTCGTGGTATTCGCCGGCGTCCTGGTCTGAAGGGTTCTCCTCCTGGTGCCAGGCAACGCGTAGATCGTTGACGGCGTCGTAGGAGACCACTTCCACGAGCACCTCGGGTTCGGGCGGCGGCGACGCCTCGTGGCGCATCCACAGCAGGCGCATCGCTCTCCAGCCCCTCGCCTCGAGGCCCGGGCGCAGAAGCTCCGCGGCGGCTACGTCCTCGACGTCGATGCGTCGATGCGCGTAGCCGGCGAGGCATCGTTCGCGAAGGACGCCAGCTCCTCGACGCTCATCCCCGGGTCGCGCTCAACGCGGACGAGGTTGTAGGCGAAGTAGTTCGGGTACCCCGTGGTGTGCAGAATCGTGCCGTGCGCCCACGGCTTGAGCACGTCGCACACCGCGCTCTGCTCGGCGTGATGCCAGGTGCGCACGCGGTTCGCAACCTCGCGAGCTGAACCCGCCGCCACCACAGCCACAGC
>JBEKRJ010000590.1:0-3837 GCA_049518835.1 Solirubrobacteraceae bacterium | reverse complement strand
AGCCAACTCCTCTGCTTTGCCCCGATGGGGCCGCAGATCGCTGGCGCTGCGTTTCTTGGCGATTGCGTTGGCAAGTTGTCGGATTCTGGTTTCGCGGGGGGTGTGGCATCCAATGAGCACGAACTGGCCGCGGTAGACGTTGCGCAGGAGACGTACCTCTTCCGGCCGCTTCAGCGACCGCAGGAGGAAGGCGGACGCTGCTGGCTCGTTCTCTCGGGCGTCGCGACGTCGACGGATCTCCTCTATCGCCAATCGCGCAACGGCGTCGGGCTTCTGCCACAGATGACGCAGGACATTGCCAGCGGTCATCCGACCGAACACGTAGTCGTCGTAGGGAATCGCCTCGCGCGCAGGCAACTCGCTGCCGTATTCGCGGTCTATGAGCGCGCTGAGCGAGATCTGATCGATGCCAAACCCGAGTGTCGCCAGATGATCGCTGAGGGTGCTCTGCACCCAAGGCAGGTCGGTGCCGACGGCGCCGACCAAGCCAATAACGAGGTCATCGCTCGGCCCGGCCGCCGACTGTTCTGCCGTGCCGGAAGCCATCTTGCCTGATGGTGTAGTCGCCGATGTGGACAGCTCACTCGTATCGGCCGGAGCCCCGGACGGAATCGGCGGCTCGGCGAACGGCTCGTCCGTCGACTCGCTCTCGTCACCTTCGCTCATACGCAAAAGCGTGGCCCATTTTCGGCGGCTAGCCTTACCGCTAGCGGCGTAATCACGTCATCCGTTCCCTAGAACAACAGAAGGTCGCAGCTTCCTCCATCGGCTATACCCCGTCAAGCGAACTTCTGGGGGGCAACCACCAGGCGGCGAAGCCACCGCGCGCGGGAGGGCCGTTCGTTTGGGGATGTGCGGGGGAGGGGGGAGGCGGCTATTGGGCGGCGAGCCGGCGCCGGGCCTTTTGCACCGATGGCACGGCAGCCTTGGCCTTCGCCAGCGGTCGCGCGCGTAGATCAACGCTCGCGGGCTTGCCGCGATCGTGATCGTTTCCCCGGTCGCTGGGTTTCGCCCCGGGCGTTTCTTCTGCGCGGGCTTGACGCGCACGGTCAGCTGCACGAGGCCGCCGATTCGCACCTTCTGCGCATTGCCGAGTTCGTCGAGCACGATCTCCTCGCGCACGCCGAGCAGCCGCTTCGCGTCGGCGCGGGTGATCTCGGCGCGGTCAGCGAGCGCGCTCGCGAGCTGGGTCTGGGTCAGCGGCAACGGAGTTCCCTCGCTCAGACAACGAAACGGACAGCTGGATATTGAACCCCGCGGCGCGGACGCGAGCAACGCGTCAGGTCGCGTCGCTACGCTGGTGTCGTCGTGAGCGTCGACGAGCTACGGATCAGCATCGAGCGCCACCTCGATCAGGTCTCAGACGAGGCCGATCGGCTGCGCGCCGCGCTTGCCGCGTTGGGCCCGGACGACACGCCGCCGCTGGCGATCGACGCGATGCAGCGCTCGTCGAGGGGCTTGCGCCCGCAGCGCGTCACCCCGCGTGGCGCGACGCCGGTCCAACGTCCGCGACGCGTGGGTCAACGGTCGGGCACCCGGCACTGGTGCCAGTGGCGCGACTGCGCTTCGGCGGTCCACGAACGCACCGATCCGCGACTGCGCTTCGGCGGTCCAGGACCGCGCACCGATCCCCTCAGACGGCCTTTTCGGGTAGGGTCGGCGAGAGGCGCCTGGACCGCACGGCTGTGTTGGCCCGACTGGTCTGGTTTCCTCCCGCCGCCACATCGAACCGGGCATGCGGTTCTCCCGCACCCGGCTCTCCGACGTTCTTCACCGTCGGCATTCAGCGTCCCCGCCGCCACGGCCGGTAGGGTCGTGGCGCGACGATGGTTCCGTTGAGGGTGATCAACCCCATCCGGGCAGGGGAGGATGCGAACATCCAGGTCCCGTACCCGAACTGTCGGTGATGACGCTTGGCGATGAATCGCGCCAGGCGCATCTCCGCGTAGTAGGTGATCTTGGAGAAGGCGCGAGCGGAGTTCCCGTATCGGAAGTACCCAGCCCAACCGTGCAAGAACAGGTTCAGTTCCTGCACGACCTCCTCCGTTGTGAGCAGCAGCCGCTGACGGGTCGTGAGGTCACGAACCCGGTCGCGGGCGCGCTGCATCGCCTGCCGTGAGGGCCAGCGGGCGAGGAAGCACAGATGCCTGGACGCGGGCGTGTTGCCGCGCACCCAGCGGTGTTGAAAGCCGAGAAAGTCCAGGCCCTCACCGCCTTCGCGCAACTCCACGATCCTCGTTTTGGCGTCCTTGAGCGTGAGCCCCAGCTCCGAGAGGATCGTCCGCAGCGCCACGAGGGCATGCTCGGCCTCCTCCCGGGTCCGGCACATCACGACCATGTCGTCTGCGTAACGGACCAGAACCCCGGTGCCGCGCTCGGCCCACTGCCGGTCGAGCCGGTGCAGGTAGACGTTGCAAAGGCAGGGCGAAATGACACCGCCCTGGGGGGTTCCGGCCCCGGTCCGCATGACTGCCCGGTTCTCCATCACCCCTGCGCGCAACATCGCGCGCAGCAATTTCAGGAGGTGGCGGTCAACGATCCGCTCCTCGATCGCCGACATCAACTGCGAGTGCGGGATCGCCTCAAAACAGTTGGCGATGTCGGACTCTGCAACCCATCGCCGACCGTCCCAGGCCTCATCGATGAGGACCTGGAGCGCGTCGTGCGTCGAGCGTCTGGGCCTGAACCCGAACGAGCACTCGAGCATGTCGGCTTCGAAGATCGGCTCGATGACGATCTTCGCTGCCGCCTGCACGATGCGATCACGGACCGTCGGGATCGAGAGTGGCCTTTGCTCCATCGGCCTGCCGGGCTTCGGGATGAACACCCTGCGGGCCGGAAGCGGTCGCCAACTGCCGTCCTTCAAATCCGCGGCCAGCCCGTCGAGGAGCTTGGTGATGCCGTACTCCTCGACGTCCGCGATGGTCTGCCTGTCGATGCCGGCCGCGCCTTTGTTGGCGCGCACCAGCTCCCACGCCCGCTCCAGGACGTCTCTGCGATAGACCTTGTCGTAGAGCGCGTGGAACCGTCGTCCGGGATCAGCCTTGGCCGCCCGGTAAAGCGTTCGCTGTAGTTCTCGGACCTTGTCCTGCTCGGCGGGCCTAGCCATTCGGCACTCACCAGTCCTTCCGTATGCGCGACGCATGAACGAAGCAGCGGCCCTTCCCTCACCGCGGGTTCTGTTGTCCCGTCGGCTCGATCGGTACATATGGCCGCCTCCGACGCCCACCCGGCTCGCGTCCACTTCCCAGCTCACCACTGGTTATAGGACCCGAAGCTTCCGGCAGCACCAACAACCGCAGGCCGCCGGGCCGGGGAGGGCCTCCCCAGTTCCCGCCGCCACCCTCTGAACGTTCCGCGCCCTCTACGCCGGGGAGTTCTTCGGGGCTGCTCTCCAGGCTCTCCACCCCTTCCGTGGCCTTCGCCGTGAAACCCGCGGCTCGGCTCTCCCTTGACCCCAAACGGGGTTCTTGTAACGGCGCGGCAAGCTTCGCATACCGCTACGGACCGCTCAGTCGCTCCCCCAAAAGGGCTCTTGACGCTGGGCTTCGACCCGATCCGTTTCCAGACCGAGCCGCCAGCCTGCTACCGGGCCTCCTGGCAGCTACCCGGACGGGACTCACACCCGCAGGCGACGACGAGCTTATGTCGGTCAGCTACTCAATAATCACCCTCCGACTCTGGGCGCACGGTCCAGCCAAGATAAGCCCAAAATCGGGCCTCCCGCTATCGATGTGGACACGGTGAGAGCTGGATTACGCGCTTGAGCAGGGCTTTGGGCGGCTGAAGAAATTCCCGGAAGTTGGGCACTGGTTGACGACGCGCCCGCCGCTCTCA
>JBEKRJ010000589.1:0-3848 GCA_049518835.1 Solirubrobacteraceae bacterium | reverse complement strand
ATCGACGGAATGCCGACGCCGAGCGACGGGGTCTAAGGCCGCCTCGGGTTACTCCGATAGGTGGGTGTGAATAACACCAGGCATCCGGCGATCTGGCCGGCTGGGCGGCGATCGAACGGGGTCGCAAAATGACCTCAGCGCGGGCGGGCGGCCTATCCCCAGTCGATGGAGCGCCACGGGCCTACGCCTGGGGCTCGAGCACCGCCATACCCGACTTGCTCGGGATTCCGCCAACTGGGGACCCTGTCGCCGAGCTCTGGTTCGATCAGCAGTTGCCCTTCCTTGTCAAGATTCTCGCCGCGGAGCGAGCGCTGTCGATCCAAGTGCACCCGAATGCGGTACAGGCTCGGATCGGATTCACCAACGAGGAAAGGCTCGGCATCGCCTTGAACTCGCCCGGGCGCGTTTACCGCGACTCGAACCACAAACCGGAGCTGTTGTGCGCACTCACCGGCTTCGACGCGCTGTGCGGCCTTCGCCCTGTTGCCGACACCGTGCGGTTGATCGACGCACTGGACGTTGCGGAGCTGATGCCGCTTCGCGACGCGCTGCTGAGGCCGGATGGCTTGCAAGCGGCGGTCGCGATGCTGCTCGCCGCCTCGCCGGCCGACCGAGCGCGCCTGATCCCGGCTGTGGCGGCCGGCTGCGATCGCCTGCACGGCTCTGGTGGTGAGTGGCAGCGCGAAACGGAAGCGAGCCTGTCAGCCGCCCGCGACTTCCCCGATGACATCGGCTCGGTCCTGGCCTTGCTGTTGAACGCTGTGCACCTGCTGCCGGGCGAGGCCATCTTTCTTGCCCCGGGGCAGATCCACGCCTATGTGCGCGGCGTCGCTGTCGAGATCATGGCTAACGGCGACAACATCGTGCGGGCGGGTCTCACCGAGAAGCATGTCGACATCCCCGAATTCCTTGCAATCGCGGATTTCACGAGCCTCGCCGAGCCTCGCTGCCCGTCTCGAGCCGTTGCGTGCGATCGACGCGTCTTCATCACCCACGCGTGCGAGTTCGAGTTGGCGATCCTCGAGCTCGACATCCGCGACCAGCGACATCCGCGCGATGTCACGCTTCCCACTGATCAGCTTTTGCTGTGCGCCGCCGGCGCGGTGAGCATCGCTTCGCAGACAAGCGTGCTCGAGCTCGGACCCGGCCACGCGGCGCTCGTCCCGGCCTCGTGCGCAGCTCGATGCCGCGGCGTAGGAACTGTATTCCAAGCAAGCATCGGCGGTGCGATGTTGCTCGGCGGCGCACTACGGGCCCAGAACCGACGCGGACCACGCGTTCGTCGTAACGGGCTTGTCGGCGTCAATCCGCCGGTTCAGCGATCCAGTGGGCCTGAAAGCCGAGCAGCTCAGCAAGGCGCTCGAAATGCCGGTCGTAATGGAGGACGAACAGGCCCGACTGCTGCGCGGCGACGGCTACCGTGAGGTCGGCGAGCGGAACTCTGTGGGCTCCGTGGGATCCGGAGTCGGCCAGTTCGCGCATTGCCGAGAGCACGCCTTGCTGCACAGCTCGGTCGACGGCTACTTCCCGCAGCCGCTCGAAAGTCCGATCGAGAGCCGCGATGCCTTCGCCGCCGCGCGCATCGATCATCAGCTCGTAGCGCACCGGCCAGCACCAGGCGATGTCGGCGCGCTCGATTGCATCCAAGAAGAGCTGTCGTGGTCCCGGGATCCGACGGGCGACGATCCACGCCGACGTATCGGCCAGGACCAGGCCCTGACCGCTCCAGAGCTCGCCACTCACCGGGGCGCGTCGGCGGCCAGATTCAGCCGGTCGATCGCGTCGAGATCCAGGTCAAAGGCGCCGCCGTCCATCGCCGACAGCAACGCTTCCGCGGCGGCGCGACGCTGCTCGCGCACGTCAAGCTCTGTTCGAGCGCCTTGCACCGCGAGCCGGCGAACCAATGTGGCGTCAGCCTCGCGGGTACCGGTGGCCACTCGTACGCGCTCAAGCGCGCCTGCGAGTTCAGCGTCGGACGTAACAGCGATTCGGCGATGCTTGCTCGGCACGCGATCAGTGTAGCTCCTGCGAGTAACACAAACATCTCGGCGCTTGCGTCTACGCCTCACCCGCCTCAGATCAGACGAGGCGGCACGCGTGCGCCGCCTCATAGCTGTCGTCGACGCACGACGCCGTGCGCGTGCGAGACTTCACAGCGATGGCCATGCAACGTCGGCACTATCCGTTCGCGGTTTACGTCTTGACGGTGCTCTGTGCCCTCGGCGCGGCCTGTGTCGCCATTGGCATCGCTGACGGGTGGGTGCTGATCGTGGCCGGAATAGCCGCCATTGGCGGCTCCCTGACCCGCCTTCACGTGATCCTTCACCGCCGGCGCACAACGCTGGGCCCTCGGCCGCTCCCGGTGGAGCGCGCCCCGTTGCCGACGGGTCGCTGGTAGTCGCCTGGACGAGGCCCCCGCAGCTGGAACGCCGCGCTGGGCGTTGCGCGCCGGACTCCTGGAGGGTCACGATTCGGCGCGACGGTCAGCGCCGGATGGCGGCCACGAGCGCATCCCAGTTGGCGGCGGCGATCTGCTCCCGGTCGGCCCGATCGAGCCCGGCAGACCGAAGGAAGTGCTCGACGCCACCGTCGGGGCCGGGCCGGTACGGGTAATCGGTCGCGAATAGGACGCGCTGCGCGCCGACCACCTCGACCGCCCACCGCAGGTAGCGCTCGCTGTAGACGCCGCCGGCTGTGATGTAGGCGTTGCGGCGAACGTACTCCGAGAACGTCTGGGGGAGCTTGGCCTGCATGGCCATCCCGTCAGCCCGGTCGAGATAGAACAGGACGACCTCGCCCCAGTGGCCGAGGAGGACTTGGAGGTCAGGGAAGCGGTCGAACACGCCGGCGAGCGCGAGCCGGAGGAACTGCACGCCGGACTCGTAGTGCCAGCCGATGCCGTAGCTGGCGAGCGCCGTGTCGATGCCGTCGTCGAAGCCCGCGTAGATCGCCTCCCGGACGCGTTGTTGCGGCATCTGGGGGTGGATGTACAGCGGGGCGTGCAGCGACTCGGCGGCCTCGAAGATCGGCCAGTTGTCGGGGTGGTCGAGGTTGCGCTCACCGGTGCGGCCGAACAGCAGAGCGCCGTTGAGGCGCAGCGTGGTGACCGCGCGCTCGAGCTCGCGCGCGGCCTCGGCGGGCGCCGGGGTGGCGAGCGTGGCGAAGCCCTGGAAGCGGTCGGGGTGGGCGCTGACGAGCTCGGCGATGCGGTCGTTGGTCTGCGCCTGCAGGCGGGTGGCCTCGTCGGCCGGCACGCTGTGCAGGCCGGGCGAGGTCAGCGAGATCACCTGCACGTCGAGCCCCGCCGCGTCCATCGCCGCGATGCGGCGCGCTCCGACCTCGCGCAGCCGGTCCCCCAGCTCGCCCGGGGGGGCGCTGGCCCGCGAGTCGTCGCGCGCGGGAGACGGGAGCCGACTCCACGCCGCGACGACCTCGTCGGTGACGAAGTGCTCCTCGGTGCCGATTGTCTTCATCTCGTGCCTGCCTCCGGATCGGTGCCATGGTCCTCGGTCGCGCCTCCCGGCGAAACGGTAGCCGAGCGAGATGGGGTCGATCGCGGTAGCGGCGGACCTAGACTTTGAAGGACAAAGTATGCTTCACTTTGTTTTGCAAAGTCAGACGGAGGCCCAGACCACGCGCGACGCGCGGCGTCAGTTCAATCTCAACCCACCGTGGATCACGGTGTTCATGGGCGCCGTGATCCTCGTCGGCTACGGCGCGTTGTGGATCTCGGTGTGCTCGATCCGGTGATCCACGCGGCCGCCCGTCTGCCGATCGTCGTGACGCTGGCCGCGCTCCCCGACGGGGACGCGCTGGCCTTCACCCGCCTGCAGGAGATCCTCGACCTG
>JBEKRJ010000588.1:0-3852 GCA_049518835.1 Solirubrobacteraceae bacterium | reverse complement strand
AGCTTGACCAGCTGCGTCAGCAGCAGGCCGACGCCGCCGGCCGCCGCGTGGACGACGACCCAGTCGCCCTCCTGCACCGGATACGAGTCCGACGCGAGATAGTGCGCGGTCATCCCCTGCAGCAGCGCCGCCGCCGCCAGCTCGGCGCCGACGCCGTCGGGGATCGCCACCAGCAAGTCGCGGTCGGCGGCCACGCGCTGCGCGTAGCTGCCCGGGACGTTGACCCACGCGACCCGCTCGCCGGTGCCGGCGACCGTGCCGGCGCCCTCGACGCCGATGATCGCCGGCGGCGGCGAGCCGTAGCTGCGGCCCTCGCGCTCGTACACGTCGCGGAAGTTGACGCCGACCGCCTCGACGTCGACCACGACCTCGGCCGCCGCCGGCGTCGGCTCGGGCACCTGCTTGTACTCCAGGACGTCGGCGCCACCGTTGCGCTCGAACACGATCGCTTGCATGGCAAGAGCTTACGGTCGGAAGCGAAGGTAGTGCGCGTAATCGGCGTGGGTCTCGAGCCGCGGCCGCGCCACGCCGGCCGGCTCGCGGCGCGAGATCAGGTCGGCGAGCACCTGCTCGAGATGCGAGGGCTCGTCGATCGCCGGCGGGGTGGCGCTCGAGGTCGGCACCGTGACGCCGGCGAGCGGGTCGTCGGTCCGCGGCGAGCTCAGCGTCAGTGCGCCGGACACGTCGGGAGCCGCCGCGTCGCGGGCGGTCAGCGCCGCCACCCCGAAGCGTTTCTCGACCGTCTTCAGGATCGAGGTGTGGTCGAGTGGGGTCGCGCCGGCGGGCACCCGGTAGACGGTTCCGGCCGCGATCAGCGGCGACACCAGGACGGTCGGGACGCGGGGCCCGAAGCGGGTGAAGTCGAAGCCGAACTCGCCGACCGTGGTGTCGGGTGCCGTCGCCCCCCACGGCGGCGACACGTGGTCATAGCAGCCGCCGTGCTCGTCGTAGGTGAGGATCAGCAGCGTCTGCGCCCAGCCGGGGCCGTTGCGCAGCGCGTAGTAGGTGTCGTGGATCAGCTGCTCGCCGAGCGCGACGTCGTAGTTGGGGTGCTGGCTGTTGCCGCTCGCGCCCCAGCTCGGCTCGAGGAACACGAACGCCGGCAGCGTCCCCGCCGCGGCGGCGGCGGTGAAGCCCGAGAACAGCCCGAACCGCGATGCGGGCTCGCCGGCGATGTCGGTGAACGTGTTGCGCGTCAACGGCTCGGCGTCGTAGCCGTAGATCGCCCAGTCGACGCCGGCCCTGGTGAGCGCGCCGAAGATGCTCGGCGCGGTGAACGTGCGCGTCTTGTCGTCCATGTGGCCCTGGCTGGTCCCCGCGCAGGTGAACGCGCGGTTGGGCAGCGTCTCGGTCGGCACCGAGCAGTACCAGTGATCGCAGACCGCAAATCCGCGCGCCAGCCCGCTGAGCACCGGCAGCGCCTGCGGCGAGAAGCAGCCCACGATGTCGGCGGCGGTCGTCCCGGCCACGACCGACCAGCCCGGCGTGGTCGACTCCCACGCGAGCGTTGAGGCGTAGTCGGTCACGAACCCGGTCATCGCGGGCGTCGCGCCGGCGGCCGGCGTCGCGGTCGAGCGAAACAGCTGGTCGTTGGTGGCCATGTAGCCCTCGCCGGGATCGGCCCCCGGCATCAGGTAGACGTTCGGCGTCGAGGGCTCGATCGCGAACACGTCGACGGCGTCGCCGCTCGCATCGGGGTTGGACTCGGTGCCGTTCAGACCCTCGAACGGGTCCCCGGCCGGCGAGACGTTGCCGCTGGTCGTGTACAGGTAGCCGAGCATGTGGTCAAGCGACCGGTTCTCGAGCATCAGCACGACGATGTGCTCCATCGCTGACAGCTCGCTCATTTCGTTTGCGCTCCCGTTCGTTGCTGCGTTGCCGTTGCCGTTGCCGTTGCCGTTGCCTCGTTGCCTGCAGACGGGCGTATTTCATCAGTGCAGCGCGAGCTTGAGTGCGATCACGCGCACGCCGAGCAGCACCCCGGCCGCGATCTGGCCGGCCAGCTCGCGGCCGGACAGCTCGGAGCGCACCCGATCGCGACCTCGAGGATCGCGATCATCGCTGCCGCCGTCCACGCGGGCGTCGTGTGGGATGTTTGGCTGAATAATTCAACATTTCATCCCACAGTCCCAAACCCTGGAGGAACACATTGCGGATCGCGCGGATCGAGCACGGTGGCGCGCAGCGCGCTGCGATCGTCTCGGCGGACGGCGGGTCGGTCGCCGTGCTGGCGCCGGAGGTGACCGCGACCGACCTGCTCGGCGATGAAGATCGGCGCGACGAGCTCGCCGCGCGCGTGATCGACGAGCTGCCGATCGACCAGATCCGGCTGCTGGCGCCGCTGGCACCGACGACGATCCGCGACTTCACGGTGTTCGAGCAGCACCTCGAGGGCGCCCGGATGCTCGCCGGCCCCGATGCCGGCGTGCCCGAGGTGTGGTATGCGGCGCCGTTCTACTATTTCTCAAACCCGCACGCGATCACCGGGCCGGGCGAGGAGATCCCGATTCCGCCGGGCTGTGCGGTGCTCGACTTCGAGCTCGAGGTGGCGGCCGTGATCGGTCGCGACGGACACGACCTGACGCCGGCGCAGGCGGGCGCGCACATCGCCGGCTACACGATCTTCAACGACTGGTCGGCGCGCGACTTGCAGCGCAGCGAGATGGCGCTCGGGCTCGGCCTGTGCAAGGGCAAGGACTTTGCCAACACGCTCGGGCCGTGGATCGTGACGGCCGACGAGCTCGAGCGCCACCGCCGCGAGGACCGCTTCGACCTCGACCTGCGCGCGCAGATCAACGGCCGCGAGCTCGGCGACGACACGCTCGCGAACATGGCCTGGAGCTTCGAGGAGCTCGTTGCGTACGCGTCGCGCGGGACTTGGGTGCGCCGCGGCGACGTGCTCGGGTCGGGGACCTGCGGCTGTGGCTGCCTGCTGGAGATGTGGGGCCGCTACGGCTTCGACGACTACCCACCGCTGGCCGCCGGCGACACCGTCACGTTGACCGTCGAGGGGATCGGCACGCTCTCCAACAAGGTCGTCGCCGGCGTCGACCCGGTGGCGCTGGCGCCGGCGCGGCCGGGGCGGCTGCGCTCCCGGGCGGCGAGCTGAACCGCTCGCTGGACCGGGCGCCGGCGCCGGCCCCGGCGCCCCGGAGGCCGAGACCGAGCGCCCTTAGACCAGGATCGGGTCGTGCTCGAACTGCGTCATCCGCCGCAGATCCTCGACCCGCGCGTGGATCTCCTCGGCGGTCAGGCGCACGATCCGCTCGGTCCCGAACTCCTCGACGTTGAACGACGCCAGCGCCGTCCCGTACGCCATCGCCTGGCGCAGCGTCTCGCCGCCCGGCGGCTGCTCGAGATGGCGCGCGAGATGGCCGAGGAAGCCGCCTGCGAACGTATCGCCGGCGCCGGTGGGGTCGACGACGGTCTCGAGCGGATAGGCCGGCAGCGAGAAGAACTGCTCGGCGGTGATCAGCGCGGCGCCGTACTCGCCCTGCTTGGCGACGACCACCGACGGGCCGAGCGCGAGCAGCTCGCGGGCCGCGCCGAGCAGGTTCGGGCGGGCGGTCAGCTGGCGCAGCTCGGCGTCGTTGAGGATCACGCAGTCGACGCGGGCGATCACGTCGACGAGCGCCGCGCGCGCGGTCTCGATCCACAGGTTCATCGAGTCCAGCGCGACGAACTTGGGCTCCTCGCACTGGTCGAGCACGTGGCTTTGCAGCTCGGGCTGGATGTTGGCGAGGAACAGCAGGTCGCAGGCACGCGAGCGATCAGACAACTTGGGCTCGAAGCGCTCGAACACGTTCAGCTGCGTGTCGAGCGTCTCGCGCGAGTTGAGGTACCATCCGTACG
>JBEKRJ010000587.1:0-3856 GCA_049518835.1 Solirubrobacteraceae bacterium | reverse complement strand
ACCGGCGATCTGAGGCTAGGCTGGGGTCAGGGGAATGTTGGTACAGAAAACCGGTCTAAGCCGCACGCACACGCCTGCCGCAACTCCGTCGCTGGCTCGCTGATCGCGTGCAGTAGCGTCGCGGTCCTGAGCCCGGCTTCTCGGCCTGCTCAAGGAGTGGAACCCGTTCGGCCTCGCTCCTGCTATTGGCGACGAGCAGTTAGGTTGTCGACGACATAATACCTCTTCTGTTGTGCGTCCGATTATGTGATGCCAGCGGATGAGGGCTGGTAGCCGGCCTCCTGGGGCGGCACGTGGCCAACATAATCAGAGCGTGTCGAGGAACGCGAGGAGCGTGTCTGGTGGTCGGTATCTGCCGGGTTGAGCGCCGAGCGGAGCGGTTCGCGCGATCGCTTGTTCTTTGAGTGCGGGGTCGGCGTGTTCGTAGATGTGGGTGGTCTTGATGCTTTCGTGACCGAGCCATAGCGCGATCGTCGCGATGTCGACGTTGCCGGCTCTGAGCAGCATCGCGTTGGTGTGTCTAAGCACGTGTGGAGTGACACGCTTGGTCTTCAGTGACGGGCATTGACCTGCTGCTGTGGTGACGTGCTTGGCGAGCAGGAGCCCGACGCCGTAGCGGGTGAGTGGCTGTCCTTGGCGGGTTGGGAAGAGCGGCTCCTCGGGCTGGCCTTGACGTTCCTTGAGCCATTGGCGCAGCACGGTGACGGTCTCGGGCGTGAGGGTGGTAGCGCGTTGCTTTCTGCCCTTGCCGGTGACCCTGACGTGCGCGCCGGTGTCCAGGCTGACGTCGCTGATGCGCAGCGCGACCAGTTCGGAGACGCGCAGCCCGGTTTGGATCATCGTCAGCAGCAGCGCGTGGTCGCGGCGGCCGAGCCACGTCTTGTGGTCTGGGGCGGCGAGCAGCGCCTTGATCTCTTCGGGGTTGAGGTAGGAGATGGTGTTGCGCTGGTAGCGTTTGGCGGGGATCGCGATCACCCTGGCGATCGTCTGAGCATGCTCGGGGTGCTTGAGTGCCGCGTAGCGGTAGAGCGAGTGGATCGCCGCGAGGCGGGCGTTACGGGTGCGAGGACTGTTGCCGCGGTCCTGCTCGAGGTGGGTCAGGAACGCGCCGACCAGCGGTGCGTCGAGATCGTCGAGGTCCAGCTGGCTGGGCTGCTTGCCCGTCTGTTGCTGGGCGAACGCGAGTAGCAGCCGGAAGGTGTCGCGGTAGGCGCCGATCGTGCGCGGGCTGCAGTTGCGTTGGGTGATCAGCCGCTCGGTGAAATACGCCTGCAAGGTTGGCGCGAGCAGGCTCATGAGAGCACCTCGGGCAGGATCCGCAAGCGCTGGCTGACCAGTTCGAGCAGCTCCGGCACAGACTCCAAATACCAGTATGTCGAGGCCGGATCGACGTGACCGAGGTAGGTAGACAGCAGCGGCAGTTTGCGGCCCACGTCCTCGCCGGAGCGATACCAGCCAACCAGCGTGTGCACAGCAAACGCATGCCTTTTATGTGGAATTCCGCATAAAAGGCATTATGTGGACGGCGGGGTTATGCGCCCTGTCTGAGTGTTTTCGCTGGTAATGGCGCTGTTGGGGATGCTCTTGTCCGCATAACCTGGCGGGTTGGTGTCACCGTCCGAGTGAGTCGAGCCAGCCGATCAGGGAGGTGTCGGTGGTCCAGTCGGGCAGGGCGTCTGGGGTGAGGGGCTCGTAGGCGTTCTCGATCGCTTTGCGTTTGGTCTCCGCGTCCGCGCGGGCGTAGATCTCGGTGGTGGACACGTCGGCGTGGCCGAGTAGGTCGCGGATGTAGATCAGGTTGACGCGGGCCTGGGATCAGGTGCATCGCGCGGCTGCGCCGGAGCGTGTGGGGTGTGACTTGAAGGCCCGGGCCCCAGCCGGGGTCGCGGGCACGGACGGCGCGGACGTGGCGTGCCAGGAGCTTCGCGACCCCGGATCGGGTCAGCCTGGAGTGGTTGGGCCCGTAGAACAGCGGGTCTGCGTCGGGCCCGAGGCCGGGGTGCTGGTCACGGCGTTGCAGGTAGTCGGCGAGCAGCCGGGCGGTCGGGTCCATGACGGGCACGTATCGGGTTTTGGATCCCTTCCCGCGGATCGTGACCGTGATCGGGTTAGAGCGGCGGATGTCGGCGACGTTGAGGTCGCAGAGCTCTTGGACGCGGGCGGCGGTGTCGTAGGCCAGGGCGAGCAGCGCCGTGTCCCTGATGGCGCGTGCGCTGGCCGTCCCGGGTTCGGCGAGCAGCACCTTGATCTCATCACCGGTCAGGTGCTCAGATCGGGGGCCGGGGTGTTCTTCTGTCGGATCGCGAGGATTTGGGTGATCTGGTCGAGGTGGTCGGGTTGCTCGACAGCGGTGTAGCGGCAGAACGACTTGATCACCGCGAGCCGCTGGTTGCGGGTCGCTTCAGAGCAGCAGCGCTCGGTCTGCAGCCAGTCCAGGAACCGCAGCACTCGGGGCCGGTCGATGTCGGCCAGACGCAGCTTCTCGGGCGAGATGCGCTCCACCTCTTTGAAGTAGGTGAGCAGCAGTTTGATCGCGTCCCGGTAGGAGGTGACGGTCATGGGGGAGGCTGCGCGCTCCCCGGCCAAGTGGTCGGTGAAGAACCTCGTCAGCCAGCGTCCAGCGAGGTCCGGGGGCGGCGTGGGGTGCGAGCTCATGGCTGGTCCTCGGCCGGCGCGGGGATGACGTATCCGAACCGGATTTGGGCCTTGTCGATCACGTCCGGGTAGGCGTCCGCGGTCAGCCTGAGGTAGTACTGGGTGCCGCGAAGGTCGGCGTGGCCCATGTAGTAGGCCAGGTAGGGCAGCATCACGGCCAGATCCGCGCCGCGTGCGGCCCAGCGCCGTAGGTTCGCGACGGCGAAGCCGTGGCGCAGCGAGTGCGGGTGCGGGCCGCCGGGGAAGTGCGGGATGCCGGCGTCGGCCAGATAGCCGCGGAACCGGATGTAGACGGTCGCCTGGTTGATCGGCCTGTCCGCAGCCCTGCTGTAGAACAGGTTGTCGTCCCGCTCGCGCGCAGGGTGCGCGGCCGCGATGTACGCGTTCAAGGTCGCGGTCAGCCGGCCGGTGATCGGGATCGTTCTGCCCTGCCCGTTCTTGGAGTCGCGGATCCGCAGCGTCTCGACGCTGGTGTCCACGTCCGACAACGTCAGCTTCAGCGCCTCGGAGACCCTCAACCCGGCGCCGTATAGGACCCTGAACAGGACCGGGTCGACGATCGCCTTGTTCGAGTAGCAGGACATCGCCTGGGAGTCGATCGCGGCGAACAAGCGGCGAACCTCCTCGTCGGTGAGCACATACGGCGGCTGGTGACCGGCCCGGACGCGAGTTCTCGCGGCCGGGGTGTACGCATCCCAGCCGACCGTTTGGGCGTGCTGCACGAGTTGCCGCAGCGTCAGCTCGTTGCGCCGGACCGTGGAGGACCGCAAATGAGCGCCGTAAAGGAACCCTTCGACCGCTTCTTTGGTGATCGACCCGTCCGGGTAGCCCTCCCGCCGGCAGTGCTCCACGAACTGACGCAGAACCCGTTCTTGGACCTTGAACCTGTATCCGCCGGCGTGGCGTGAGGCGATTAGCTCGGCGACCAGGCCCGGCAGCGTCATCTCACGCATCACGCCCCACCCGCCCCGGCCGCTTCGATGATCTCTTCGACGTCCAACGCGCAACAGCGCAGCCGTTCCACGTCGAAGCGCAGGTAGTACGCCTGGGTCGTATCGCTGGAGGCGTGCCCCAACACGGCCGAGACGACCGGCATCGACGTGCCGTTGGCGATCATCGCGACGGCCAGCGCGCCGCGCAGGGAATGCATCCCGCACACCTCGCCCGGCGCGAACTCGATCCCCGCCCGGGCGGCATACCG
>JBEKRJ010000586.1:0-3860 GCA_049518835.1 Solirubrobacteraceae bacterium | reverse complement strand
CGAGCCACGCGTGCTTGCCGGTCGCCGCGGATTGGGCAGCCAGCAAGCACCTCGGCGACTCCCGCAGCCTCGGCAAAGCAGGCCCGCGCGCCAATCCCGCCACACGGCGCAAGGTCGACAACACTGCGATGCCCGAGTTTGGCGACTTGCAGGTACGGGGCGTGATGCGAGTCGAGACCCGCATTGGTGTTCGCGCGGGCACAAGAGTTCCGCGGGTTTCGTGACTACCTGGGGCAGTCGCGCCACCGACGTGTTTCCGGCGATGGCGCGGCTGCTCCTCTCGTCATGTAGTGGTAGAGATCGTCGGCATTGCAGGCGCGCGAAGTGAAACCGTACGGAGTATGTGACCTCCGTACGACGGCAATGACGCGGACTTTCTGAGCTGAGCTCGTTCGGTCAGTGGACCGGTTGGTTGGAGCGGATCAGGTTGTCTCTGTCGAGGGTCGTCTTGATGCCGCGAAGCCGGTGCTGGGCGGTCTCGGTCCAGAGGGTGTGCGGGTCGCGCCTGGTCTCGGCGAAGTTGAGGTAGGCGTGCTCGGCGGCCCAAGGGCGTAGGACGTCCATCACAATCTCGATGTGTGCTCTGACTTGCGCTGCGGCTTGCGGGGTGGGGGCGATGCCGACTGCGTAGAGAATGTAGTCGGCGTCGACGGCGGCGAGTGCTCCGCTGTTGGGATGTGCCCGCCCGAGCTCGCCGCCGAGCTGGCGCACCTCGAGGGAGACGAGCGGCGAGGATGAGGCCGCGCCCGCGGTCTGGATGAGCTCGTCGATCGCTTCGGGTGGGAGCTTCTGGAGGAGGATGCCGTCGCCCGTGGCGGGGACGGGGTGCTCGGGGTCCATGTGCATGTGGCTGAGCGCGGGCGTCGGGATGCGCTGGATGGTGTCCATCACGGGGCCGAGGGCGCGGAGTGGGGCGAGCAGCTCGTCGGGCTTGTTTGGGCTCGCCGAGGTGGATCGCCTCGACGACGACGAACGCCTTTCCGCGCATTGGTTCCGGGATGTCCGGCAGGGACGGGAGCCGGAGGTACCGGCCGACGGTGGTCAGCTCGTCCGGCAGCTCGTGGCGGGTCAGCTCGGCCCAGGCGTGCAGGACCTCCCGGTCTCGCTCGATCGGCCACCAGAGGATGCCTGCGTAGGCCTCGCGGACGGGGATCAGCCGGAGCTCGAGTGCGGTGACGATCCCGAAGCTGCCGCCGCCGCCGCGGAGCGCCCAGAAGAGGTCGGGCTCGTGTTCGCGGTTGGCGCGGACGAGTCGTCCGTCCGCGGTCACGAGCTCGATCGCGTGGACGTGGCTGGCGGCGAGGCCGTGCTTGCGGCCGAACCAGCTGAGACCGCCGCCGAGGGTGTAGCCGACGAGGCCGACATCGGGCGAGGAACCGGCGAGCGGCGCGAGGCCGTGCTGTGCAGCGGCCTCGACGAGCTCAGAGTGAGCGGACGCCGGCGTCGATGCGCGCGATCCCTGTCTCGGGGTCGATCTCGATCCCGCGCATGCGCTCGGTCTTGACGAGCGCGGTGTCCTTGAGCGGTCCGAGCGGGGCGGCGTTGTGGCCGGTTCCCCGGGCGGTGACGCGGAGCTCGAAGGCCCGGGCGAGTTCGACGGCGGCGATCACGTCCTCCGCCGATTCGGGGAAGACGACGGCGGCCGGCTGCTGGTCGACGGCGAGGTTCCAGGCGAGCCGTGCCTCGTCCCAGTTCGGGTGCTCGGGGAGGACGACGATTCTGCCGGTGAGCGCGGCGACCGAGCGCTTGAGCTTTCGCGTCGGTGCGGTGGTGCTCATCTGAGGTCTCCTGTTCTCGTGGTGGTGATGGTCAGGCGGGGTTCGGGACCAGCTCTCCCGGTCGATTGCCGGTGGCTCTTGTGGCATTGGTTGCGCTCAGGCCCGTGAGCGCGGAATCGATACCGCGAAGATCGCCGTCATGCATGGCAATGCGCCCGCGCAGGCGTTCTAATCTAAGAGGCGAGGGGCTACACGGTCGCCGAGCACGTCCTGGATCGGGCGGCTCGGCGACCGGTAGACCGCTTAGGCGGGGGCGAGGGCGGCTTGCGAGTTCGCCATTTCCAGGTGCGCACGGCTGTCACGCGTGCGGATCAGGATCAGTGCGGCGAGGAACCCGAGTGCCGCGATCACCGAGCCACCGATGAAGGCGTGCTGGAAGCCGGCGGTCAGCGCATGCGGCAGGTTCGAACCGCCGCTCGCGAGCACGTGATGGGTCTTGGTGGTCGCGAGCGTAGAGAGCACGGCCAGGCCGAGGGCTCCGCCGATCTGCTGGGAGGCGTTGATGAGGCCGCTCGCAACTCCCTGCTCGCGTCCCTCGACCCCGGAGACAGCGGCGATGGTCGAGGTTACGAAGCCGAATCCGAGGCCGATCGCCGCCAGCAGCGAGGGGCCGAGGATGTCGGCCAGGAAGCTTCCTCCCGTGGCGATCCGGCTGAAGTACACGAGCCCTCCCGCCGTGAACAGCATTCCAGCCGCCAGGATCGGCTTGAAGCCGAACCGCGTGACCAGCTGGCCGCCGAAGCCGGCCGCGATGACGATCGTCACGGCGAGCGGCAGGTACGAGAGTCCGGCGTGGATCGGGCTGTAGTGGAGCACCTGCTGCATGTACAGCGAGATGAAGTAGAACATCGAGAACAGCGAGGCGCCGAGCAGGATCCCGACGACGTTCGCGCCGGTCAGCGTCCGGAGCCTGAAGATCCGGAACGGGACGAGTGGCGAGCGCGAGCGAAGCTCGATCGCGATGAACACTGCGATCAATGCCACCGCAGCCGCGAGCAGGCCGACGATCTTGGTCGAACCCCACCCGGCGCTGCTCGCGTCCAGCATCGCGTACGCGAGCAGCGACAGGCCGGCCGTGACGGTGACCGCGCCGGCAGCGTCGAAGTGCCGCGTCTCTGACTCCGAGCGGCTCTCGGGGATCAGACCGGGCGTCAGTGCGAGCGCGATCAGTGTCACGGGTACGTTGACCCACAGCACCCAGTTCCAGCTGAGCCCGCTCGTGAGGACGCCACCGAGGAGCACGCCCACTGCGCCGGCGGAACCGGCGACAGCACCCCAAGCGCCGAGGGCCTTGTTGCGCTCGGCTCCATCACGGAAGAGGTTGGTCACGATCGACAGGGCGGCCGGTGAGAGGATCGCAGCGCCCAAGCCCTGCGCGGCACGGGCAGCGATCAGCTCGCCTTGGCTGGTGGCGAACCCCGCCAGCAGCGAGGCGACCGCAACGACAATCAGCCCGCCCATGAAGACGCGCCGCCTGCCGAGCAGGTCGGCGGCGCGGCCTCCGAGCAGCAAGAAGCCGCCGAAGGCGATCAAGTATGCGTTGACCACCCAGGGGAGGTTCTGATTGGAGAAGTGCAGACCCTTGCCGATGCTCGGGAGGGCGACGTTGACGATGGATGCGTCGAGGATCACGACGAACTGCGCCACGCAAAGCAAGATCAGGGCGGTCCATCGGCGGTCGAGGTAATTCTTCGTGGTGGTCATGTCATGCTCCTCTTGGTGGCGCCCGCATCGCTGGCGCCGTTGCGGTTGATGGTTGCCCGGATATGGGTCGGTGTGCGCATCGCTTCCTCCTCGGGTTGATCTGGTGAGACGTTCACGTGCCGCTCAGCCTCGTCGGTGCCCGGATGAGCCCGCTTCGCATCGTTCAGATGATTCGGGCCCGTAAATCGGTGACCGTGTCCGCGCACTCGCTCGCTGCGGCCTGCTCCTGGTCAAGCGCGGGGAGGCGGCCGCGAAGCGCGCGCGCTCTCATCCTTCGCGGCCTACATTGCGGCGCTCGACCAGGAGCAGACGGCGGCCGCGATGTACGCCGAATCGATCAGCGAGCTCGAGCGATGGCTGCCGGACTCGGAGCCGGAT
>JBEKRJ010000585.1:0-3867 GCA_049518835.1 Solirubrobacteraceae bacterium | reverse complement strand
TCGTAGGGGCCGGAGATGTAGGCTGGCTTGCCGTTGCGGCCGAAGGTGATCGCGCTGGAGCCGGTCCATGGGCCGAGGTGCGCACGCGCTTGCTGGAAGTCGGGGTGGGGGGCGAATCCGAGCTGCCGGCCGTATTCGGCGGCGCCGAAGACGAGGTCGCGGACGAGCTCGATCGGGGCGGTGACGGGCGGGCGCCGGTAGCCGCCGAAGAACTCGTGGGTGCGCTGGGGCAGCGCTCGCTCGTCGATCGCTCTTGGCCCCAGTGCGTCCTTGACCCCCAGGCACCAGACGTCGAGGAGGTAGACGCAGACGGTCGCGCCGCGGCGGTGGCGGCGCCGTCGCGCGACTAGCGCGGTGACGAGCCCGACGGCGTTCTCGTCGTCGGCTGGGTCATGCCATTCCGGGTGCCCAGTGATCGTCAGACCGTTGCTCCAGCCGGCGTTGAGCAGGCAGTCGACGCGCTCGGCGTCGCCGTCGATGGGAGCCTGCTGGGCGGCAAGCTTGCGGACGAGGCTAGAGGCCTCGGCGGGTCTGATCCCGAGGGTGCGCGCGATCTCTTTGGGCGAGAGTCCGCGAGCGCGGAGCTGGCGGACGCGATCGCTGGTGGGCTCATCGGTCATAGCCCAAGTTGATAGCGCAGGCCGCGGACGTCATTGGCACCTGCACGGCGGCGCGGCTGCGCGACGAGGATTTGAGCGCGCGGGAACCTTGCGAGCGGGATGCTCGCAATCGCGCTGTCACCGCCCGTCATAGGCAGAGCTGGAGGCACTGGTCGCCGCTCAGGCGCAGCGGATCGCGGAGCTCAGGCGCTGGTTGCAGAACCGCGCTCGCAGCTCGATCAGAACTCGCGCAAACTCCTCCAAGCTTCCCGCCGTCGGACGGGTACGCCAAGCTGCCCGGGAGAAGAACAAGAAGTGCAGCCTGCGGCGGCGGTCGGGTCATTCCGCCTTGAAGGACACCCGCTGACGGCGCACCGAAAGCGCGGTGTGGAGGCGATGATCGACGCCGGCGCGCTGCCCCAGTCCCGCGGCATCGCCGTCCTCGATGGGTCAGCGCCGTGTCGCAACCTCGAAAACGCCGAGCACGCGCCAAGCGGCGCCCACCATCTCTCCGAGCTAATCGCAGGCCGATCACCAGATGCAGCCGTGGGCGCTGGCGATGGGCCTGGAGCCCGATCCCAAGGACGCCGTCGAGCAGGTCAGGCAGGCGGGCGGTTCCTTGCGATCCGATCCTGCCTCTCCACCGCCCGAGTTCCGGCCCAGCAGCCGGTCGACGCGCTCTGCCGGCTTGCAGCTGGTCGACGCGCTCTGCCGGCTTGCAGCTGGTCGACGCGCTCTGCCGGCTCGCAGCCGGGCAGCCGTGACTGCCGGTCACCGCCGGCCTGACACAGTCCGTCCTGGCCCGGCGCGATACTCCCGCCCATGAGCGACCGGTCCAGGCGACGAGTCCGCGGCACCACAGCGCCTGCCGCTCCTCGGCGACAGCTGGCTCTCGCCTTCCCTCGAGCGAGCGCGACGGTCTGCATCCGTCAGCCGGTCGGCCGCTTCCGCACCGGCGAGATTCGCCAGAGCCCGCTGGTGCTGCTCGACCGCCTGCACCCTGCCGCCTGAGCCGACGGAGAACGCGATGAGCGCCGCCCACAGAACCGACCACGACCTCGACAACCTCATCTGGGAGATCACCGTCGACGCACACGACGAAGACGAGCAGCTGATGGGATTCGAGAACGCCTTCGACGAGGCGAACCTCCCATGCCACGGCACCGTCGTCGGCGAGAAAGTCCACGTCCTATCCATCAGCCGAGCGGACAGCCGTTGCGAGCTGATCGCAACCTGCCAACGCGGCGGCCGGAGCTACGAGATCGCGCTCTTGGACATCGACCTCAACGCAGATCCCGACACGTCACGCCTGATCGCCGCCTACAGCCGCCGGGCCAGCGCCTAGCCGAAGGCGAACGATGAAGCCTGACTGGACGCCAGCCGAGGTAGACGGGATCGTCGGAAACCCGGTCTACGCGGTCAACATCGACCCGGTCCTCGCCGAGCCGCATCCCCTCCTTGTCAGCGAACAGCAATGGATAGCCGCCAACGTCAAACAGATCGAGAACCTCGGCCCCCAGAACTACCTTCGAAACCTGCTCTCGATCCTGAAGGGCAACTATCCGCGCGGACGCCCGGGCCGCGGACGCGAATAGTCACATCTGCTCGAGCGATGCCATCCGTCAGTTCAAGTAGCCCACAGACGTGGTGATTGTGCCGCGGAGCGGACGTGCGGCGCCGGCGATGTGTAGAGGGACACCATCCCCGACCTCGTCCTGGCGATCGATCCCAGGGCGCGGCCAAAGCGCCTCAAAGCCGCAGTCGGCGGGCGGGTCGAGGGGCACGAGCGCGCCCCTCGATCCAAGCCGACGCGCGAGATCACACCAGAGGCGCGCCTCCACTGCGACCGTGGTTCCGGCTTCCGCTGGCGCGCCGCGGGTGCTCGCGCCGATGGTGACGACCACGGCGCCGATGACGGGCATGGTGGTCACGGCCGTTCACGCGGCGCAGTTCGCGATGGTGGCGGCCGACCTTCCTCGCCTTCGTTGCCTCCGTCTGTGCCTTCGCCGCCGGCGCGGCTTGGCGGCCGAACGTGATCATGATGTGCCGGCTCTGGGCATTGGTGAACGGGAAGTCGCTTTCGGTCGCGGTCGTCTCGACCCACAGCGGGTAGGTCACGACGCCCCGGCCGGCGCCGTAGCTCCACCGGAACGCGAACCCGCCACTGGCGTTCGTCCGCATCGGCTGTAGCGGCGTTGGCCGCACGCTGCCGGGGTAGCGAACCATCAGCTCGAGCGCGACGCCATCGGGCGGGACGTACCCGCCTTCGAGCTGTCCGCTGATGCTGACCGCCCCACTCCACCGCACCGCGGCCGGCGTGATCGACAGCGCGATCCGCGCGGGCACGGTCACGGTGGCCTGCCCAGTCGCTGGGAGGATCGTCGGCGAGCCCGCGTAGTAGGCCCGGATGGTCCGTGACGGTCCTGCGGGCAGCGTCGCAGTCCAGCCCCCGTCCGGACCAGTCGTAACAGCAGCAGCCTGGCTGAACGCGTTCAAGCCGTTGTCGGGCGCGGTGAGGATGCTCACCGGCTGGTCCGGGAGCGGCAGGCCGGCGCTGCTCATCAGCACGCCGTGCACGGTCACCGGCTGACCGTGGGCAATGGTCGCGTTGCTGCTCGTCAGCGTCGGGGCTGGCGTCACACAGCCCAGCGCATGGAGCGCCGCGAGGCGAGCCGTGACCCGCGCCGCGCGTGCGTGCAGCTGATCGCCGGCGAGCCCTGCGCCTCCGGATGAACGCGGCGGCACCGTTGCGACGGCCGTCGGAGCCGGCGCGCCGCACTGCGGGTTGACGCTCCCCAAGCTCACGTCGGAGGTCGCGGCCATCCGCACCGGGAGCGTAAGCGTCTGCGTCGTCGTCGAGCAGTTGCCGACGTTGTCACACGAGCTCGCACGCAGTTGCCACGGACCTGCCGCCAGCGTGGAGTCGTCGAATCGGGCGAGCAGCTGACCGTTGCTGAACGTCGTCGAGAGGCTGGTCCAGTCGCTGCTGCCAGCCGGAGCCATCGCGATCGACCCGCCCGCGACCCCCGACTCCCCATCGCTTGTATCTGCGACGACGCTCGTCGGATCGTTCGGATGCTCCGACATGGGCTCGATACTCTCCGACGGTGGCGCTTCGTCGATATGGACCGTGATCGAGCTCGTGCCCGTGTTGTGCAGGCCGTTCGGGTCCACGGCATTATTCGACGCGCTGCACGTCAGCACATGGACTCCATCGCCGTTGAGCGTCACCTGACCATTCATCGTCTGCCCGCCGGCGCCCGGAAGC
>JBEKRJ010000584.1:0-3868 GCA_049518835.1 Solirubrobacteraceae bacterium | reverse complement strand
GGGCGCGGTGGCGCTGACGCCGGCGCCGCTGGTGCCGCTGGCGCTGCTGCCCCCACCACCGCTTCCTCCGCTTCCGCCGCTGCCGCCGCTGCCGCCGCTGCCGCCGCTGCTGCCTCCGCTGCCGCTGCTGCTGCCGCCGCCGCCCCCGTTGTTCGGGGGCGATTGCACGACCGCCGTGACCGGGGTCGAATAACCGACGTTGGCGCCGACGTCGACCGCCGCGATCCGCAGTGACAGGGGCCCCGCGGCGATGCCGGTCGTGTCGAGCGGGCAGTCGTAGGCGCCGGTGGCCGTGCTCTCGCACGCCGCGGACAGCCACGAGCTGGTCCCGGACGGCTTGTACTGAAGCGTCATGTTGGGGTTGGTGGTGCCGGCGGCCGGCTGGACCGCTTCGAGGTCGGGGCGGGTGAAGTAGACCGTGGCGGACGTGCTCGCTGGCAGCACCACGACCGCCTGCAGCTGCGCGGAGGTCGCGTTGGAGGGCGCCCGCGCGTCGATCAGCGTCGACGTGGCGGCGCCGAGGGTGGTCACGGTGCTGCCCTGGGTGCTCAGCACCTGTCCGTTGCTCAACTGCCAGCTCAGCTGCGCGTAGGCCTTCGCGTTTGGCGCCAGAGAAACGGCATCGAACAGGACCGAGCCGGAGTAGACGGCGTTCGGGGTGACCGCAATCGGGAGCGACGCGGCCCATGCGTACCCGGTGGCGCTCTGACCCGCCGATCCGGCCAGCTCGACGGTCCCCGCGACATCCTGCTGGAAGTTGCCGGTCGCCGTCAGCGCGTTGACCGTCGCGCCGCCCGCGGTGCCGGTGCTGAACCCCAGCGGCGTGCTTTGGTACTGCCAATCCGGCACCAGGTCGGTGCTCAGCGGCGCCGCGCCTGGCAGCGCGGGAAGCGTCGCGGTGATCTCCAGCGGACCCTGGACCTGCTGGCCGCTGACGACGCCGCCGAGGCTCGGTTGCGGCGAAGCGTCGTCGACCTCGACCGGGGCCGGCAGAGCGCTGACGATGCTCGCGCTCGTGGCATCGAGATCGTAGGGCCCGTTGGCCACCGCCTTGCCGGTCGACGGGTCCAAGGTCCATGTGCAGCCGTAGTAGGGCTGCACCGACTTGATCGTGACGCTGCATGCGGTCTGCTTCGCAGCGCCGACCGTTGGGGCGGCATACTGGAAGGTGATCGTGCCGCTGGCGAGATTGGTCGTGGCCTGCAGGGTCGCCTTGCCCGACAGCCATGGCGCGGTCGGAAGCATCTTCAGCTGGACGGTCGTCTGCGCGCTCGCACCTGCGGCGGGCGCGACCGCGAGCACGATCGCGAGCGCGATCCAGCGTGCGACTCTGTACCCCATGCAGTCGGTGTCGGCAGCCCCTGCGATCTACTGCAGCCGCGACCGTGGCGGCTGGACCGCGGTGCGAGGTGGCCGTCGCGTGGTCTAACCGCGCGGCGCTTACCGCGGCGCTTACGCGGGCACGGGCGCTCGCGCCGCCAGCTGGCCGCACGCCGCGTCGATTTCGCGGCCTCGCGTGAGCCGCACGGTGGCGCTGATCCGATGGCGCTCGAGCTCGGCTGCAAACGCCTCGATCGCCTTCGGGCTCGAGCCCTCAAACTGCGAATCGGTCGGGTTGTAGGGGATCAGGTTGACCTTGTAGACGCGCGGGTGCAGCACCCGTGCGAGCGCCACGGCCTGGGCGTGAGCGTCGTTGACGCCGGCGAGCATCACGTACTCGACGAACACCTTGCGCCGCTTGCGCTCGTAGAAGGCCTCGCAGGCCGCCAGCACGTCGGCGAGCCGGTAGCGCTCGTTGACGGGCATCAGCTCGGATCGCAGCGCATCGTCGGCGGCGTGCAGCGACAGCGCGAGCCGGACCGGCAGCGGCGAGGCGGTCAGCCGCTCGATGCCGGGGATCCAGCCGACGGTCGAGATCGCGGTCCGGCGGTGCGTGACCCCCAGGTCGGGCAGGCGCTCGCACGCGTCGAGCACCGCGTCGAGGTTCATCATCGGCTCGCCCATGCCCATGAACACGGCGTGGTCGACGGGCCCAAGGCGTCGGAAGTGCAGCGCCTGGTCGAGGATCTCCGACGCCGTCAAATTGCGCCCGAAGCGCATCTGGCCGGTCGCGCAGAAGCTGCACGTGAGCGGGCAGCCCGACTGCGAGGACAGGCACAGCGAACAGCGCCGGTCTCGATAGCGCATCAGGACGGCCTCGACCGGCCGCCCGTCGGCGGTCGCAAACAGCGTCTTGACCGTTCCGTCCCGCGCGGTCGCCTGGCGCTGGACGGTCAGCGTCGTGAACGGGACCGTCTGCTGCAGCTCGGCGCGCAGCGCCAGCGGCACGTCGGTCATGTCGCCAAAGCAGGCGGCCCCCTGGGCCGCCCATCTCCAGACCTGGCGGTCGCGGTAGCGCGGCTGCCCGAGCTCGCGCAACCTGGTTGCGAGCAGATTCAGGTCCATGCGCTGGCCTGTCGTTGCCGGGATCCGTGCAACACAGTCAATATCGTGGCAGGGTGATGCGACTGTCCAAGTACCTGGCATCGGCGGGAGTGGCGTCGCGCCGCGCGGCGGAGGAGATCGTGCGGGCCGGACGCGTCACGGTCGCCGGCATGATCGTCACGGATCCCGCTCGCGATGTCGCCCTCGACGAGCAGGTCGCGCTCGACGGTCAGCTGCTGGACGCCGAGCAGGGGCGGGTCGTGTACGCCGTCAACAAGCCGCCGGGCGTGGTCAGCACCGCGCGCGATCCGCAGGGGCGAACGACCGTCGTCGCCCTGGTGCCGACCGACGTCCGCCTGTATCCGGTCGGACGGCTTGACATCGATACGACCGGGCTGATCCTGCTCACCAACGACGGCGAGCTGGCTCACAGCCTCACGCACCCGCGCTTCGAGGTCGCCAAGACCTACCGGGCGGTCGTGTCCAGGGCGCCGATCCGCGAGGCGGCGCTGCAGGCGCTGCGCGCCGGCGTGGAGCTCGACGACGGGCGCACCGCTCCGGCGACGGTCCGCCGGATCGCCGTCGACACGCTCGAGTTGACGATCCACGAGGGCCGCAAGCGTCAGGTGCGGCGCATGTGCGAGCACGTCGGGCATCCCGTCAAGCGGCTGGCGCGGGTCGGATTCGGGCCGCTCGAGCTGGGCGCGCTGAAGCTCGGCGACTACCGGCGGCTGTCGCCGGCGGAGGTGGCGCAGCTCACCGCTGCCACAGCAGCTGATCACGACCAAGCGTCGTCGTCGTGAGCGCTTGCGAGAGGACTCGCGGCGTCAGCTTGATCGGCGCGGCGGCGACCAGGCGCATGACCGTGAACTGGTACGCGTGCCGGACCCACAGCGTCCGCAGCCCGGGCACCGGGTAGGAGCGCTGCAGCCGCGAGCCGGTCAGGTTGCATGCCGCCCCCCACCAGCACAGCGGCACGTGCGGCGCGTTGATCGAGATCACGTCGAGCTCGCGGACCCGGATCGCCCCCGTCGGCCGGCCGCCGCGCCGCGGCCAGTCACGCAGGCCCGGGAGATACAGCGACAGCGGCAGCATGTAGCGGTAGTGCTGGACCAGGATCGCCCGGGCGACGCCGGGTGCGGGGCGCGCCGCAAGCACGCGCGCGACGCCGCGCCAGTCGGGACGCTGAAAGCTTCGGTCCTGGGCGACGCCGACGGCCGCGACCACTCCGGTGGCGCACGATGCCCGATTCGGTACGCGCGCAGCGCTGCGGCTACGATCACCAGCGTCGCCACGGCGATCGCCGTCGGGTTGCGCAGCAGCTCGCGGGCGGGCCCCGCGTGTCCGTGCGCGACCGGCGCGCGCGCGTCGCCGGGCAACGTCGTGGCGCTCACGGCGGCGCATATTAGGCCCGCGACCCGCTCCGGACCGATGCGTCAAACGG
>JBEKRJ010000583.1:0-3873 GCA_049518835.1 Solirubrobacteraceae bacterium | reverse complement strand
CAGCGGGGGAGGACGCGGCGGCCTGGAGGTCCTCGCCCCGCAGGTCGAGGTCATCGTAGGCGCGCTGCAGCAGCGCGCCGCCGTCGGAGCGGCTAGCGGCCATGCGGAAGGTGCTCGTCGGCAGTCATGAACCTTAAGATGATCGCGCCGCGCGCGGATGCCCTGCACGTCGCGGTGCGCCGGCCCGACGGGCGCATCGTAGATGTCACCGGAGTTCAGCGGCTGGGGCGGCCCGCAGACGCGGCGGGCGGAGGAACGCTCAGGGCGGTTGCGGTCCGGCCCGCGCCTTTGAGCACAGCCCTCTTCTTGACCGAGAGCGGGCGTCTCGGTGGGTCGCACCCGGCGTGGCTGCATCGGACGATGAAGGAGCGCCTGCTCCGACGCTCCGCTCACTCCCGCTCCTGGGCGCGGGAGTAGGCGTCTCGATCCGGCCTTCGCGGCTGCCAGCAGCGGATGACGACCGTGTCCTGGGCCACGGCGAAGCGAGCGCTCTTGGCGGATTCTCCGGTCGAGCTCAGCGGTCGATCCGATCATCGAGTCCGAGACCGCTGGAGCGGGATACGCTACTGAGGCATGAGGCGCTAGGTCATGCGTTCGGGTGGTATATTCCCCCATATGTCTGACGGCATTGACCATGATGGCCTCTATAGGCTCGCGGAGGCTCAGGCGGGCTACTTCACTGCTCAACAGGCGCTGGCCGTCGGCATGGACAGGAGCACGCTGCGCCACCACGCCCGTCGAGGAGGCCGCTACGAGCGTGTACGGCGTGGCCTCTACAGGCTACGGCACTTCCCGTCGAGCCCGCACGAGCATGTCGTCGCGACCTGGCTTTCGCTGAGCGCGACGACCCCGGCAGTCGTCTCGCACGAGAGCGCACTCGAGCTGTATGACCTCTCCGACGTGATCCCCAGCGCCGTCCACATCTCGGTGCCCCGCATCAAGCGCGGACAGCGATCACGTCCCGGCGTCCGCTTCCATACCCTCCAGCAGCCGCCGGCCCCGCCAGAGATACGCCCGCTGCTGGGCATGCCGGTCACGACTCCGGAGCGCACGATCGTGGATTCACTGCAGACAGGGACCCAGCCGGAGCAGATCGAGCTCGCGGTCCACCAGGCGCTCGAGCGTGGGCTCACGACGCCGCGGCGGCTGCGCGCCGCCGCCGCAGAGCGTCCCGCCCGCGTGCGGAGCCTCATCGAACACGCTCTTGCCGAGGCCACGCGTGAGATATAGCGACGGCGGCGCCTTCCGCCAAGCGCTCGAGCAGCGATTGAAGACCGGCGCCGAGGAGGACGGAGCGCGCCTTGCGCGCGGCCGCAAGCGCGTCGCCTTCGACCGGCTGCTCGACCGCCTTGTCACCATTGCACCCAACAGCTGGCTGCTGAAGGGCGGATTCGCGCTCGACCTGCGGCTCGCCGAGCGAGCCCGGGCCACGAAGGACGTCGACCTCGACTGGCAAGCCGCCGAGGCAGATCTTCTCGACACCCTGCTCGACGCCGCCGCGTGGGACGCTGCGGACTTCTTCTCGTTCAACATCGAACGGACCGGCCCGCCACAGGACCGCCTTGGTGGAAGCCACCGCTTCCGCGTCGCCGCGGCCCTCGGTGGGCGGCCGTTTGAGACCTTTCTGCTCGATATCGGCCTCCGCAGCGAGCCGGTGGCCGGAATCGAGACGTTGACGACTCCCGATCTCCTCTCCTTTGCCGGCATCGAACCCGTGACCGTCCGAGTCGTTCCGCTCGAGCTGCAGATCGCAGAGAAGCTCCACGCCTACACCCGAACCCACAAAAACAAGCGCCCCAGTACACGCACCAAGGATCTCGTCGACCTCAGCCTGATCGCCGAGCTCTCCACGCTCGACGCCGCGGTGCTCAAGCAAGCAATTGACACCACCTTCTCCAGTCGCGCCACGGATCAACTGCCAACGTATCTCCCACCTCCACCTGACGAGTGGCGCACCCCGTTCCGCCGGCTCGCCCAAGCAGTCGGCGTTGCCGACGACCTCGAGGCCGGCTACACGACAGCAGCGGCGCTCTTGAATCCCATCCTCAGCGGCAAAATCACCCACGGCAGATGGCAAGCGGATACGCAGCGCTGGGCCCGCTGAAGATCAAATGATTCACAGAGCCGCTGTCGTAAAAAATGACATGTGGAGCCAGTGACGCTCAGCAGGCTCGTGCCGAAGATGAGAGCGACCGGACGGAACTCGCGATCGCCGCGCTGAGGAGAGCGCGCGCCCTACTCGACGTCGAACAGCCCAGGGCGCAGCAGCTTCGTGATGTCCTCCGGCGTGGCGCGTGCACTGAAGCCGAGTATCCAGCGTGCCAACTCGGGGTCCGTGGCTTTGACCTTGGAGTCCATTGACCTCCAGGAAGGTGAGCATCGCGACCGGCGGGTCCGCTTGTTGCGATCGATGAACAGTTGGCTCTGGGCGATGCCGTGGGCCAGTACGGCCGCTTGTAACGCGAGGTCCGCATCCTCGTAGTGCGCGTAGGTCGCGGGCCGAGCGAGCGCGCTCTCCAGGCGGTCCCGGTTGCGCAGGTGTTTGGCCGCCTCCGCGGCCGTGGCTCCGACGATCAGGCCATAGAGCTCCAACGCGTCCTCGAGCGTGAGATAGATAAGCTCGATCTCGCCGCGCCCTTCCTCTGTCATGTCGTGTTTACTGCTCGGCCGCGTCGGGGTCTTCTGCGGCGAGGATCCGCAGTGCCTCGCCGTGTTCGCCGACGACACGCTCGCCGATGTCGCGGATGCGCTGGCGGAGCTTCTCGGTGGACATGATCCGGAGCTCGCCTCCCGCAAGTTCCTCCACTAGCACCGAGGACCCCGGCGCGTAGCCCTTGGCCTCGACCTCCCGGGGAATCGAGATCACGTTGCTGTTGCCGACGCGACGCACCTTCACGACCTTCATGCGGTCAGCATATACGCGGATAGCCACCACTCTTTGGCGTCGCTTTGAACTGGCTCCGTGCGGTTCACCGCGGTCTGCGCGGTGGGAGATCGAGGTGCCGGTACAGGCTGATGGTGCAGCCGATTGCAACGACGATCACCATTACCCACAAGGGCGCGCCTAGCAGGAGCGTGCCTACGGCGATGATCGCCATTACCCACGAGGGGACGAAGTCGTAGCGGTCGTAGTCGGTCATGAGGCGAGTCGAGCGATGAAGACAAAGAACATCATGAGTCCGAGCGGCATCCCGCCTCGATCGCTCGTCTCTATGTACGGAGCGCGGCGCGCATGCAGCGCCGATGCCTATGTGCCCGGCGCCGATAGTGCGCTCCGCCCCGCCTATCCCCCGCTCAGCCCTTCGTCGTGTAGCTCGATTTCCCGCTGCATTTGGGCGTTTTGACGAACGTTGAGGTGATGGTGCCCCGCTCGGAGCCGCCCGCGGCGAACTTGCCGGTGATCTTCAGCTTCGTCCCCACCTGGCCCTTGAGGGGGCCTTCGACGATCACGTACCTGCCGGTGCTCGTGAACGTCCCGGCCTTGGAGATCGTCGCGTTGGCGAAGTGCACCGGGATCGGGCGTCCGCCGCCGGGGCAGTAGAACGGCAAGTTGCTGATCTTCAGACCCGTGACCTGCTTGCCGCTGGCGGCGACCTTGAAGCTCACGAGGTACGCGGACCTCGGCGCGGCGAGCCGGCCGCTGTAGCTGCCGCCCTTGACGGAGGCTGCCGCGAGCGCGGCGCTCGCGCAGGCGAGCACGCCGACGGCGGCCGCGGCGGGCAGTGTGCGACGGGATCTGCGACCTCTCACTTGCGACACGTAGTCCTCCGATCTCGCGGTGGTGGGGCCAAGAACATATCGCCGGTGCGGCGCTGGTGGGTCCCAGCGCACGCGCTCGTTCGAGCGTGGCCTCGATGACGCGCTCGTATGGGG
>JBEKRJ010000582.1:0-3875 GCA_049518835.1 Solirubrobacteraceae bacterium | reverse complement strand
CAGCGGACCGTTCGTCGTCGTCGGACAATCGCTCGGCGCGTTCGCAGCGTCGCTCGTCGCGGCCAGCAGCGAGGTTTCCGAGCTTGTCCTGGTCGCGCCGATGATTCCGGCGCCAGGCGAGACCGCTGGCGAGTGGTGGGTAGCTGTCAAGCACGACGAGGCCATTGCCGCCCTCATTTCACGCTTGGGTCCGATGAGCGCATGGGGACCTGCCGAGCTGGCCGAGGTCTTCCTCCATGATGTGCCCGCTGAGATCGCCTCGGCAGCCGAGCGGTTCAACGGGATCCCTGGCCCGGGCATGTTCCGTGAGCCGTGGCCGCTGAGTGCATGGCCGCAGGTACCAACCCGCGTGCTCGCACCGCGCGATGACCGGCTGTTTCCGCTCGCGTTCCAGCGCCGGATTGTGCACGAGCGCCTCGGGCTGCCCGTCGAAGAGATGTCCGGCGGCCACGTCCCGATGCTCGCACGGCCCAGAGAACTAGCGGACCGACTCACAGCCGTCACCGCCCGCAGCGCCGGACGCTCATCACCGCTGCCCGGGTGAGATCCCGCTGCCGAGCACGGCCGCCGATCCCGAGGCCGGTGGCGGGCGCCTGGTCTCGAACCCGGGGGTGCTTGCGCCGACGCAAGGAACGGTCTCAAGCTCGCTCGCACCGACGCTGCAAATGCGTGCGGATGGCAGGCCGTTCCCTCGAGGCCAGGCGACCGCGTTCAGGGGATCAGAGTTTGAGTGATGAACCCGGCTCGGCTGGCGATCGCGCGGCTGTAATTCGGAACACGGGGTAGCGGTCCGCGATCGTCTCGAACGCGCTGAGCTCAGCGCGGTGGTCGACCGGGATGTGGGGGCGAGCGCCCGGCGCCCGCTTGAGGTATCTCTTGAGTACGGGCGCCCGCTCCCGGACCGGTACCTCGACGAGTTGAACGGCTTCCGAGTGACCGTGGCGGAGCTTGACCGCGCCGTCCGCTGCCCTGACGTTGCGGACCCAGTTGCAGTCCTCGCCGAGCATCGATACGAGGTACCGTCGGTGATCGAGCCGGGCTTCTACGAGCGGGAACGTCCGCGGAACGCCTGATTGACGTCCTGGTACTTCGAGAACGACGCCGGGCCCGGGGAGCAGGCCGCGGCCGAGCACCGCGACCCAGAACCGGGCGTAGCGACGAGCAACGTTGTTCGCGCGACCGCCCGCGTACATCGCGCGCGCCTCCGCCGGCGAGTTCAAGAACGGCAGATGGACGCGACCAATCTTCATCGAGGGATGCTATTCGGCGTGCAGGGCAGTTGTGGTCTTGGATGCAGCGGCCCAGGCGGCGGGGCCGAGCGCGCCGGCGGCGGCGATCGCCAGCCCGGCGAGGGTGAGCAGGACGAGCTCGCCGGCGCCGAGAACTGGGACGAAGCTGCCGGGAAGGATCAGACCCCGGGGAGCTGTGGACGAGGTGGCGGACGAGTTTATCCTGCATGATCAGGCCGACGGGCAGGGCGATGATCGCGGCGATGATGGTGGGGATGATCACCCAGCAAAGGACCACCGCGATCGTCTGGGAGGGCATCATCCCGAGGGCTTTGAAGATGCCCAGATCGTGTAGTCGTTGGCGGGTGGCCATCAGCACCGAGTTGAGCACGCCGAGCGCTGCAAGCGGTGCGCCGGACGATGGCCTCAACATGGGAGGATCTGCAGCGTGACAACGAGCGTGCTCGAGCGGGCGTCCGCCGGCGATGAGCTTGCGTTCCGCGAGCTCACGGAGCCATTCCGACGCGAGCTGGAGTTTCACTGTTACCGGATGCTCGGCTCGGTGCAGGATGCCGAGGACGTGCTGCAGGAGACGATGCTGGCCGCCTGGCGCGCGCTGGCAAATTTCGAGCGGCGATCGAGCTTGCGGACCTGGCTTTACCGGATTGCGACCAACCGATGTCTGAACGTACTGCGCGATGGCGGTCGTCGCTCGCACTCGATACCGCCGCTGACATTTGAGATTCCGGCGCCGACGAGGATGTCCGATCCGCACTGGTTGGAGCCATATCCGGATGACCGGCTCGGGTGGCTGGCCGACAGCCAGCCAGGGCTGGCGGCGCGCTATGAGAGTCGTGAGGCGATCGAGCTGGCGTTCATCAGCGCGTTGCAGCGACTGACTGGATATCAGCGCGCCGTGCTGGTGCTCCGGGACGTGCTGGGCTTCAACGCGGCGGAGAGCGCGGCGATGCTCGAGACCTCGGTCGACGGTGTCAAGAGCGCGCTCAAGCGCGGCCGGGCGACGCTCGAGCGGGAGCTCGGTGACCCGACCCAGCGGATCGCACCGCCGCCCCCAGCCTCCGTGAAGGAGCAGGAGTTGGTGGAGCGGTTCGCCAGGGCGTTCGTCGCTGACGACATCGACGGGATGGTCGCTCTCGTCACGGGGAACGCGTGGTTCCGGATGCCGCCCGCGCCGCATGAGTACCACGGCCCGGAGCTGATCGGCGCGTTCCTCGCGGCTGTTTCCGAGGGCCACTCGGGCCAGTCGAGCCGTCTGATCGCCACCCGCGCGAACGGGGACCCCGCGTTCGGGACCTATTACATCGACCCGCTCTCTGGATTGGTCCAGCAGTCCGGACTGTTGGCGCTCTCGCTGACCGGCGCCGGGGTCTCTCAGCTGACTTGGTTCCTCGGCCCCGGCTACCTGGAGCCGTTCGATCTACCCAGCGCCCCCTTTGTGGACGCTCCGGTGTCAAAAGCTTCGTAATCGCTAAATGCCGGCCCAGCCGGCAGACACCAGGAGGCTCAAATGCCGGTCTTGATGATGGTCGAAATCCCCGGCGCTGACATGGCGTTCGCGGAAGGGATGCGCCAAGCCGGAGTCCTCGACGAGCTGCAGACGGCTCAAGGGTTTCGGGGTCACTGGAGCGGCGCCGCCGGCTCGGGCTACAGGGCGATCGAGCTGTGGGACTCGCGCGATGACTGCCGGGCGTTCGCCGAGGGCCACTTCGCGCCAAAGCTGCCGCCCGGGGCCGAGCTCCCGCCGATGGAGTTCTTTGAGTTGAACTTCGAGGTCAAGCCCGCACCCTAGGCATATTGATCGAACGGTCAATCACCGCCGACTCCCTCCAGCCCAAACCCGATTCGAAGTCGTGGCTAGCGCGACTGCCGCTTCATCGCGAAGCGGCAGCCGCCGACGGATCAGCGCGCTTCTGCGTTCGTTCTCCGTTGCGAAACGCCACCAAGTCTCGTGGCCGCCTTCCGCTCGGTCCCGGGCGGTGGGTTCGGCGCGCCCAGCAGCATCAGAGCGGTTGCGTAGCAGCCGATGGCGGCGAGGGCGAGCAGGGCCATGATCAGCGAGTTGATGTTCTGGGCAAAGTCGAGGAAGCTGGCGCCGTTGAAGCCGGCGCCGATCACGCACAGCCCGGCGAGGGCCGACCATCCCCCGACAACGCGTCGCTCTGATCGCAACGCGCGTACGGCGATGCCGACCACCAACACCACCAGCGCCAGTCCAAGGGTTGCGTGGACGGCGAGCATCGCCTCGCCGTGGGCGATCGCCCAGGCCACACTGTGGAGTGAGCCGGTGAAGTAGTTGCCCGCGTGGGCTCCGGGGTGGTGGCCCGGCACGGTGATGTAGATATTCACGACCATCCCGAGCCCCGCTTGGACCAACACAAGCAGGATCGCTCCCAGCAGCAGCCAGCCAAGCGTTGGCCCCCGGCGATCAGCCGCACCTGCCCCGAGCCGGTGAGCTGTTGGCGTGGGCACTATTCACCGGTGAACGACGATTGTCCGAGCGGGCGCCGCTGGAGCTGCTCAGCTGCGGTTAGCGGCACGCTGTGCGCCGTCGAAACTGGCCTGCGTTTGCACAGCTGGAGGGCGGCAAGGTTCAGGGTTCCGTCGGCGGGTTGCCCGACGGGGAAG
>JBEKRJ010000581.1:0-3880 GCA_049518835.1 Solirubrobacteraceae bacterium | reverse complement strand
ATCCTTGATAGCTTCGAGGGCGTTCACGCCGCCGAGAGCACCGTCGCGACCCAGCTCTCAGAGATCACCGGCCAGGTCGCCGACAGCAAGGACGACGCCGGCTACGCAGCGACCGCCGCTCGCCTTCGGGTCGCGGCCAGTGTGTTCGGCGGGTGAGGCCCCCGGTCGGTCGGGCTAGGGCTCGCCTGCCGGTCGCCACGGGCCGTCCCGGCAACACAACGAAACAGGAACCAGAGGAGGCAATTGATGCAACAAGCCACGAGCGCTAGATTGGCAGTGGTGGCGACATCGACTGCGACGAACATCGGCACGATCGCGCTGGCTGACCAGCTCAACCGCTTGCGTGCCCGGGTCGCTCTGTCGGAGGGCGATGTGGCGAGGGCAACGGGAGTGGATGAGGCAACCGTGCGCCAGTGGGTCGAGCGCAAGGCCGTGCCGATGGGCGTGCACGCCAACCGGTTGGCCGAGCTGATCGCGGTCGTGGAGGAGATGGCGCTGAACATCCAGCCGGACGGGATCTCCGAATGGCTTGTCAGCGAGGTCCCGGCGCTCGGGGGTGAGGTTCCGGCGGACGTGATCGCGTCGGGCGGCTATCAGCGCGTGATGGATATCGCGCTGTGGTTGTCGGCCGGCGGCTTCACCTAACAGGTGGCAGGCGAAGTGACCTGGGTGCCCGTGGCGGGCATCTGGGTTAGACAAAGCCGCCCGAACCTGCGTGGTGACGAGCCGGCGGCCTACAGCGCCAGATGGCAAACCGCCAGTGTGCCAGCCGCATACTTCGCCGACAGCGAGTCAACCGCATGGGCCGAGCTGTACCGAGGCCTCGCGGAACGACGGATCGGACCGGGCGACGTGTTTCCCCGCGATCTGCATCACGTGCGCGTTGCGCTCGAGCGGGTCGCGGACCTGAGGACCGAGGCAGCACGCAGGGCGCTCGGGCTGCCGCGGATCCGGCAAACGAGTCTGCAGTGGCCGTCGTTCCAGGCGGTCGGTGAGCAGCTCGCGGCCGACGGGGCGCAGGGCATCCTGTACAGCTCGGCCGCGCGGACGCGGTCGCTATGCCTGTGCGTGTTCGAGGCTGGGCTGCCTGGGCTCAGAATCGAAGGCGAATCGGTGCGTGTGCTCGCACCGCCGCCACCGCCTCGCGGGCTGCGCACCTAACAGCTGGCGCAGCTCGCGCAACGCCATTACGAGCGCCAACCCGTGCGGCGGGCGCTCACCACATCTGACCAACGTTCAAGCAAGGAGACGCGCATGAGCGCAATCACCGCTGCCCTGTCACAGATCGACCGGGTGGCCGACGAGGGAGACCTCGTCCCCGACCCAGCCGCGCCGCTCGAGCTCGAGACGGTCGGCGATCCGATCCTGCTGCCCGACGGCAAGCGGATCTACCCGCCGTCACTGCACGGCGCTCCGGTCGACGAGCTCGCCCTCGCTCTGCTCGACATGGACGACCCGACGCAGTCGAGCTTCCTGCGGCTGATCGGGCCGCCCGGCGCCGGGAAGAGCCAGATCGCCCGCGCGATCGCCTACCGGCTCTGGACCGTGCGTGGCCGCGAGGTCGCCGACCGTCATGGCGCCCCGTTCTACGGGTTCGTCGAGCTGCAACCCGGCCCGTCGTCTGACGAGTTCTTCTTCCGCTACGACTACGTCCCTGTCGCCGGCGCTGGCGGCCAGGTCGCGCTCGTCGACTCCGCGTTCGTGCAGGCGATGCGCGAGGGGTGGGTGGTGATGATCGACGAGGTCAACACCGCCCGCGACGTCGCGCTCTTGTCGATCAACGCGACGCTCGACGGGCGCCTGTCGCTGTACCTCGCCGCTACCGGCGAGACGGTCGTCGCCCAGCCCGGGTTCGCCGTGCTGCTCGCCTACAACCCAGGCCTTGTCGGCGCGACCGACATCCCCGACGCCTGGCACTCGCGCTTCCCGGCGACGCTCGAGGTGACGAGCAACTGGGCGGCGCTCGCCGAGCTCGGCGCGCGGCAGTCGCTGGTCGCCGAGGCGATGCGGCTCGACCGCCAGCGGATCGCCGGCGAGGACGGCTTGTGCTGGACGCCCGCGGTTCCGCGACATCGAGTCGCTGTGGCGGATGACCGAGCGGGTCGGGGAGCGCGCCGCACTGGCGTTCTTCGCCTCAAATCTCCACGAGCAGGTCACGGCCGGGAAGGTCCAGGACGCCGAGGCAGCGGCCGCGTGCCGGATGCTCGATCAGGCCGGCTATGGCCGCCTGCGGGTCTCGGCGAGCAGCGGTCTGCCGAACCTGCACGGTTACCCGCGGGCGGTGACCTCATGACGCCCGCCAACCGAACCTCCGCGCGGCGGGCGGTGTTCGTCCAGCAGCTGCACCGTGCCGCCGCGCAGCGCGGCCGGCTCGACCCCGTGTTCCAGGACCTCTCCGACCACTGGACGCTCGTGCTTCAGCGCCTGTATCCGGTGTGGGCGCTGATCGGACCCGGGCTGTCGGATCCCGGGCACATCGAGATCCACTCCCCCACCGCCTACCTCGACTCCGAGACGCTGCTCGGTTCCCGCGAGTCGATCGCCGCGGGTCAGCTGGAGCAGCGGGCGATCCTGCGCTGCTTCGGGGTCGGATTGCACGAGACGCTCCATGCCAAGCACACGAAGCGCTGGGCGATCGAGCACGAGATCGCGCTCTCCGAATCCGAGAACCCGGCAGATCGGCAGCTGGCGGTCGACCGGCGTCTGCTCGAGGAGCCAAGGATGGAGGCGCACGGGGTGCGCGAGTTCGCGCCGGACTCGCTGCGCGGCCGGTTCGTCCGTCGTGCGCTCCAGACGGCCGTGATCGATGTGATCCTGTCCGCGTTCGCAGAGGAGATGATGAGCGCCGCGGTCGGCGGGCTGCCGGTGACGCGCGAGCTCGCGGCTCGCGCGAGCGTCTACCTCCAGGCCCGCACCCACTACGGGATCGTCGAGCCGGCCACGCTCGACCCGCTCCGCATCGTATGGCGGGCTGTGCTTGGCGGGGATGACCTCCGGGCGCTCGACGACCTCTACGCCAAGCTGATCTGGATCCCTGACGGCGAGCTCGACCGCCTCGATGAGGCGGCCCGCGATTACCGGCTGATCGTCGGTGAGCCCGACAAGCCACCGAGCGCCGGCGGGGCCGGCGAGCCCGGAGGGGCCGGTGAAGGTGGGGGAGCGGGCGATGCCGGCGAAGCTGACGGCCACGCGTGTGACACGGGAACGGCGGTGGGGACGCTTGCGGACGCGCTCGAGCACGCGATCGCGACCGCCCGCGCAGGCCAACTCGAGCAGCTCGCTGAGGACATCGACCTCCAGCACGTGCTCAATAGCGCTGCCTCCCGCACCGAGCCGGCGCGCAAGCTAGGACGCGGCAGCGGGACCGGGCTACCGACCGGCCGACTTCCCGACCGCGGCGTCGACCGGCCGCCGTACCCCGACGAGGTACAGCATGCCCGCCGCTACGCCAACCGGCTGCGCCGGGCGATCACCCAAGGAACCCGCCAGATCGACAAGCGCACCCCCGGCGGGCGCTTCGACGGCCGCGCCTACGCCCGCGGCCGCGCCGAGCAGGCCGCCGGCAGACCAGTCCCGACGCATCCCTGGCGCGTCACCCGGCAGGTGTCGGCGCCGATCCAGAGGCCGCACGTCGGGCTGATCATCGACACCTCCGGGTCGATGGGCGGCTATGAGTACGCGCTCGGGCCGATCGCCTGGATCCTCACCGACGGGCTGCGCCAGATCGGCGGGCGCTGCGCCAAAGCCCTGTTCGGGAACAGCGCCGCCCTGCTGTCCGACGGCGCCCGGCCGCTGCCGCTCGTCGCAGGGATCCGCACCGGCGGCGGCACCGCGTTCGCGGGCGACGCGATCGAGCTCGTCTCAGACCAGCTCGAAATGA
>JBEKRJ010000580.1:0-3897 GCA_049518835.1 Solirubrobacteraceae bacterium | reverse complement strand
TTCACGCGATACGCATAGTCGGGTTGATCGAGCCGGGACGATCGCCTCTTGGCGAAACCAGGAGTCCGATGCGCGACGAATGCAGTAGTGCGCGTCGGAGGTGAGGTTCACGCTGTGCGGCTCGCGCATCCTCCGGGCCTCCGGGCAAAGCAGCCGTCCGCGCCGCGCGCCGCGACTACCGACTACGTGGCAAAGGAGTCGCCGCGCGACGGCGAGCGGCGCGATCGAGGCGTCGCCAAAGCGGCGAGTTCCTCGCCGACGAGACGACGAATGCGATCGCGGGAGGTCGGACCTCACGACGATCGACATCCGGGCATGTCTGCCGAGCCTTGAGCTGTCAGCGGAGGCCCGCCGGGCTTGTGCTTTCTCGCGGCCTTTCGCTTGCTCAGCGCGACCTCTCGAGCAAGCGGCGGCGCGCTGGCGATCGCGGCGCCGTCCGCCCTGACGTCGACTGCGCCGTCAGAAGCATCCTCCTGCGCGGCGATGCCGAAACTGTCGGATTGCGCCAACAGCGACGACGCCGAATTCCGTCTCGACGCTTGACGCACGACCGTCTCCGTGGAAATTGATCGTCTCGCGATGCCGGGCTGTGAGATTGCAACTCGGACAGCCGGCGCCGCAAACATCAACGGCATCGGCGATGGCAGCGTCGGCGTCCTGGGCAGAGGCCTAGCCGTCGAGGTGGTCGTTGATGATCTCGAGGAATCTGGAGATGTCGAGCGGTTTAGTGAGGTATGCGACGGCTCCGAGGCGCTGCGTGAGCTCTGACTGGCGGTGGCTGGCGTCCGCGGTGAGTACGACGATCGGGATCTCCCGTGTCGATTGGCCGGCCTTGAGGCGCTTGAGCAGTTCGGTGCCCGGCATGTCGGGGAGGTGCAGGTCGAGGATGATGAGGTCGGGGTGGTGCTGGCGGGCGAGCTCGAGTCCGATTGTGGCTTGCATTGCCGGGATCAGGTCGAGGCGGGGATATCGCTCCAGTATCCGTTTGACGAGCGTCAGGTTGGAGAGGTTGTCCTCGACGTAGAGGATTGCTTGGCGGGTGCGGTTTCGTCCACCAAGATCGGGTTCGTGATCGTCGGTGTCTGGCGGTTGGGTGCCGGTGGGGCGCTGAGCGCCCGCGAGCTCGATCGTCACCGTAGTCCCGGCGCCGAGCTGCGAGTCGACCTCGATGGTGCCGCCCATCGCCTCGACCAGCCCTTTTGAGAGGGCCAGTCCGAGGCCGGTGCCCTCGATCCGGGTGACCTCGGCGCCCAGTCGCTTGAACGGCTCGAACGCATTCGGCAGCTGCTCGGCCGCGATCCCGATGCCAGTGTCGGTGATCGTCGTGCGCGCTCGGCCATCTTCGGTCAGGGCGAAGGAGACGTGGACTGTTCCGCCGGGGTTGTTGTACTTGATCGCGTTTGAGAGGATGTTGAGCAGCACCTGCTGGAGTCGCTGGCGATCGGCGTGCACGTGCCCGTCATCGGCGAGCCCGGTGGTGTCGATGCCAAGCGTGACGTCGTGCTGCGCGGCGAGTGGCGCGACGAGCGCGAGCGCGTCGGCCACGGCTTCCGCTAGTAGGACCGGCTCGGGTGAGATCGTGACCTGCCCGGACTCGATCTTGCTCAGCTCGAGCACCTCGTTGATCAACTCGAGCAGGTGCTGGCCGGCCTTGAGCACATAGCTGACGTTCTCGCTCTGGCGTGGCTCGAGCCCTTCGAGCTCGAGCAGCTGGCTGAAGCCGATGATCGAGTTAAGGGGTGTACGCAGCTCGTGGCTCATGCGGGCCAGGAAATCGCTCTTGGCCCGGCTGGCGCTCTCCGCCCGCTCGCTCTGCTCGCGGAGCGCGCGCTCGGTCGCCCGCGCGCGCGTTACGTCCTGCGCCGTCCCCGCGCAGAAGCCAGGCCGGTCGCGATCGGGATGGACGATCACCTGCAGGATCCGCTCGTCCCCGTCGCCGGCGCGGACCCTCACGTCGAGCTCGGTCGGCTGCTCTCCGACCATCGCCGCCGCGAACGCCGCCCGCGCCGCCGCAGCATCGTTAGGGTGGATGTAGGCGTGTAGTTCGGCCGCGCCCGGCGGCCCGTCCGCCGGGTCACGACCGAAGATCCGAAACAGTTCCGCCGACCACGTCATCTCCTCCAAGCGCGAGTCGGTGGAGAATGAGCCGAGCTCAGCGATCCGTTGCGCGACCTCGAGGTCGTGGCTGGCTTGGCGCAGCGCGCGCTCGCTGCGGTTGCGGCTAGTGACGTCGAACGAGAACGCCCCGATCCCGACGAGCTCTCCTTGGTCGTCGAGAACGGGATACCTCACCACTTCCAGATCGTGCGTGGTGCCGTCCGCGTATCTGAGGCTGACCTCGCTCGTGCGTGGCCGGTGCGATCCAGCGATTTGCTCGTCGAGCTCGTCTGCCCACTGGCGTGTGTGCGCATCGAGATGATCGGTCGGTCGCGTACCTCCCAACTGCTCAGGGGTCAGGCCCAGGGTGTCGGCCGCCATCCGGTTGGCTTGCACGTAGCGGCCTTCGCGATCGCGAAAAGTGAGCGGCACAGGAGCGTTGTCGAAGATCGCCTGCAGCTGCGCCTGGGTCTCCCGCAACGCCTCCTCCGTCTGGCGTCTGGCGGTGATGTCTTGGATCTGCGCGATGATGTAGGAGGGCGCGCCGGTCTCGGTGCGGATCAGCGCGGCGGAAACGATGGCCCAGATCACCCGTCCGCTGCGGTGCAGGTAGCGCTTCTGCACCGGGCCGAGGATCTCGCCGGCGATCGCCCGCCGATTAGCCTCGCTGCTCATATCGCGATCGTCGGGGTGGGTGACGTCGGCGAACGACATCGTGAGCAGCTGCTCCTCGGGATATCCGAGCAGCTCGCACAGCGCGCGGTTCACGCGCGCGAACCTTCCCCCCAGGAGCGTTACCGCCATCCCGATCGGCGCGCCGTCGATCAGGGTCGCGAGCATCTCTGTCTGCTGCGCGAGCGCGCTCGCGGCGTCTCGCTCGCTAGTGACGTCCTGGAGCGTTCCGCAGTAGCGCCCGGGCTGCTCGGGATCGCGGCGGGCGATGGCGTGCACGGCACGCGTCACCCCGTCAGCGCCGATCAGCCGGTAATCGATCTCAAACCCGTCGCCGCCGTCCCGCATTCGGGCGTACGCGCCCTGAACGCGCTCGAGGTCATCCGGGTGCACGAACGTGAATGACTCGTCGGTGTCCATCGGCCCGGTCCGGGGATCACGACCGTAGAGCAGATACATGCCGCTCGACCAGACCCGCGTGTTGGTGTACGAGTCCCAGCGCCAGGACCCGAGCTGCGCGATCCGCTGAGCCTCCTCGAGTTCGTCGGCCATCTCTTGGCGTTCGCGCTGCGCCCGCCTGCCCTCGGTGATATCGGCGTTGAGTTCGATGATCGCCGATCGCCGCCCATCCTGGCTGCGGGCGAGCGCCTGGCGGCTGGCGACGACGATCACCGTGCCGTCCTTGCGCGTATGGCGCAGCTCACCGTCCCAGCGTCCGTGCACCGCCAGCGCCTCATCGACCGCCTCCCGTGAGTCCGGAAAGTCGGTAGCCAGCAGCTCATGCGTGATCGAGTCGATTGCCTCCGCGCGGCTGTAGCCGTACATCGCCTCCGCCTCGCGGTTCCAGAACGTCACCCGGCTGTCAGCCGGATCGCGAACGATCACCGCGTCATGAGCCAAATCCAGCAGTTCGGCCCGAAACTCCAACTCATGTTTGGCTAGCTCGCGCTCCGTGACGTCGTGGGCGGCCATCGCGAGGTCCTCGCCCATCGGCGCAATCGCGATGTCGATCACACGGGTGGCGAACGGTCCTCCCGCCCAGGACGCTTGGCCGCGAACACCCTCCGTCCGACACGACTCACGCGTTCGCACCACCCGGCGGTACTCCTCAAAACGACTGCTGCCGGG
>JBEKRJ010000579.1:0-3906 GCA_049518835.1 Solirubrobacteraceae bacterium | reverse complement strand
TCGTGACCCCGACTTGTGCTTGTCCGCGCCACGCATTCCCCGGCGCGCGACCACATCTTTTCTTCACGAAGGGGAGTTCTTCACCGTGACCATCACCAACGGCGCCGGTCGCTACCAGGCTGACAAGGTGCGCGTCGCGATCATCGGCGTCGGTAACTGCGCCAGCTCGTTCGTCCAGGGCGTGCACTTCTACGCCAACGCCGACGCCCGGAAGTCGGTGCCCGGGCTGATGCACGTCGACCTCGGCGGCTATCACGTCCGCGACGTCGAGTTCAGCGCCGCATTCGACATCGACGTGACCAAGGTTGGCTGCGACCTCTCGCAGGCGATCTTCGCCGGGCAGAACAACACGCTGCGCTTCCAGGCCGAGATCCCGCAGCTCGGCGTCCCCGTGCACCGCGGGATGACGCACGACGGCCTGGGCAAGTACCTGTCGGAGAAGATCACCAAGGCGCCGGGGCCGACCGCGGACATCGTCGACATCCTCAAGGAGACGCACACCGACGTCGTCGTCTCGTACCTGCCGGTCGGCTCCGAGCAAGCGACCAAGTGGTACGTCGAGCAGGTCCTCGAGGCCGGCTGCGCGTTCGTCAACTGCATCCCGGTGTTCATCGCGCGCGAGCAGTACTGGAACCGGCGCTTTGAGAAGGCGGGGCTGCCGATTATCGGCGACGACATCAAGTCACAGGTCGGCGCGACGATCGTGCACCGCGCGCTCGCGCGGCTGTTTCACGAGCGCGGGGTCAAGCTGCTGCGGACCTCGCAGCTGAACGTCGGCGGCAACATGGACTTCTACAACATGCTCGAGCGCGAGCGCCTCGAGTCCAAGAAGATCTCCAAGACCAACGCCGTGACCTCGATCATGGGCCATACGCTGCCCGCCGACGACGTCCACGTCGGCCCGTCGGACTACGTGCCATGGCTGACGGACCGCAAGTGGGCCCACATCAGGCTGGAGGGTGAGGCGTTCGGCGGCGTGCCGCTGACCGCCGAGCTCAAGCTCGAGGTGTGGGATTCGCCCAACTCGGCCGGGATCGTGATCGACGCCGTGCGCTGCTGCAAGCTCGCGCTCAACCACGGCCTCGCCGGCCAGCTCGACGGTCCCAGCTCCTACCTGATGAAGTCGCCCCGTAACCAGCGCCCCGACGACGAGGCGCGCGTGCTCACCGACCAGTTCATCGCCCAGTACGCGCGCATGCCCGCGGACAAACCGAGCAAGACGCCGGTCGAGGCGTAGCCAGCCAGGGCCGCGCAAGCGGCCCCATAAAATCACTCCCCGTGCCCGGCCTCGCAATCGCCCAGGTGACGCCGTTCGCCTGGGAGGTCGGCGGCGAGGTCAACGACTACGTGGCGAACGTCGCGCGCGAGCTTTCGGGGCGCGGGCACCGGGTGCTGATCATCGCCCCGTCGGAGTCGCCGGCGCTGGTGCGCGACAGCCGGCGGGCGATCCGCTCCGAGCGCGAGTCGCTGCTGGGACAGGCGCAGCCGCGGGTGCTGGCGGTCGGCGAGGTGCTGCCGTTCTCGCCCACCCGCCGGCGCGCCGCGTCGCTGCCGGTCGACGTGGCGCGCACGATCGAGGACGCGCTGACCGCGCTGGCGCTCGACGTCGTTCACGTCCATGAGCCGTTCGCGCCGAGCGCCTCGAGCGTCGCGCTGCGACATTCGCGGGCGCTGAACGTCGGCAGCTTCCACGCGCCGACCGAGCGGATCCTCTCGACCCAGCTCGCGCGCCCACTGTCGCGGCTGCTGTTCGGCCGCCTCGACGCCCGCACCGCCAGCTACGGCGCCACGCGCGAGCTGATGGCCCGCTTCTTCCCCTCCGAGTACGCCGTGATCCGCCCGGGCGCCGTCGTGCTGCCAAGCGACCGCGACCCGCACACCGTCCACCTGGCGCTCGTCGCCGAGGAGGAGCGGGCCGCGCTGCGAGCGTTCCTGCGGGCGCTGCGGGCGCTGCCGCGCGAGCTGCCGTGGCGCGCGACCGTGTTCTGCACGCGGCCGCTGGCGGCGCCGGCGGCCCTGCACCGCGAGCTGCGCGAGCGGATCCAGTTCCTCGACGCACAGCAGACGACCGAGGCGCAGGTGCTCGCGCAGGCGGACGTCGTCGTGCTCGCGTCTGACGGCATCCGCCCCACGCCCGGAATCCTGCTGCGGGCGCTGGCGGCCGGCGCGGTCCCGGTGTGCTCGCGCTTGCCGGCCTACGAGGAGCTGCTGTCAGACGGCGACTACGGGCTCGTGTTCGAGCCCGGCGAGGTGCAGACGCTCGCCGCGCACCTGACGACGCTGATCGAGCGACCAGGCGAGCGCGAGCGACTGCGCGCGAGCGCTGCAGGCCTGCGCGCGACGCTCACCTGGTCGCGGGTCGCCGACGAGCTCGAGCGGATCTACGACCGGCTGGTCGCGCGCCGCCACCAGGCGCCGGCCGACGGCCGCATGCGCGCCCGCCTGGCCGGCCGGCCGTTGATCGACGTCGACCTGCACATGCACACCGATCACTCCTATGACTGCGCGACCCCCGTCGAGGTGCTGCTCGCCGAGGCACGCGCGCGGGGGCTGGGGGCGATCGCGGTCACCGACCACAACGAGATCTCGGGCGCCCACGAGGCGCTGGCGAAGGCCGACGGGGTCAAGGTGATCGTCGGCGAGGAGGTCAAGACGGCCGGCCAGGGCGAGGTGATCGGCCTGTTCATCGAGGAACGGATCCCGCGCGGGTTGACGCTGCAGGAGACGATCGCGGAGATCAAGCGCCAGGGCGGCCTCGTGTACGTCCCGCATCCGTTCGACCGCCTGCACTCCGTGCCCGACTACGAGCACCTGCTCGACGTGCTCGACGACGTCGACGCGATCGAGGTCTTCAACCCCCGGATCGCGATCAACGAGTTCAATGACGAGGCGGTTCGGTTCGCGGCCAAATACCGGATCCCGGCCGGCGCCGGCTCGGATGCGCACGTGCCGCAGGGCCTGGGCTCGGTGCGAATCCGGATGCGCGACTTCGACGGGCCCAAGGAGTTCCTGGAGTCGCTGCGCGACGCCGACATCGTCCGCAACCCCGCCAGCCTGCTGTACGTGCAGGCGCTCAAGTTCCTGCAGACCAAGGCGCTGCCGGAGGCCGCCCGCCGGGCATCGCGCGACCGGCGCGTGCGCCGCGCGACGGGCAAGACCTTGCGCAAGTCCTGATGCACTCGCAAGGACAAGCCCGCCAGCCGTCCAATCGGTCAACTATGCCCGCCACCGACGACGAGATCCGCGAGAAGTACCTCGAGCGGGCGATCCGCGAGCTCAACGCATTCTCGCGCGAGCTGCAGGCTTGCTCGCACTGCCCCCGGGGCCAACTGTTGCCGGTGCTGGGGTCCGGCCATCCGCAGGCCGACATCTTCCTGATCAAGTACTCGCCGCGGCCGTCGGAGGTCGAGGAGGGAGTCGCGTTCTACGGGCGCTCGGGCAACGCGCTGATGAAGTCGCTGCGGCGGCTGTCGATCGATCCGCTGGCGGTGTACGGGACGCTGTGCGTCAAGTGCCCGGTGGCGGACCCGTCGCTGGCCGATCCCGCGTGCGTCGCGCGGCTGATCGAGGAGCTCGCGATCGTGGCGCCGAAGATCGTGGTCGTGATGGGGCCCGAGGCGCTCGCGGTCGTCAACGAGCTCGACCTGCCGCTGGGGCGCGAGCTGGCGCCGGCCGCCGGCGCGCTGCAGCGCCTGACGCCGTCGATCGAGGCGCTGTACGTGCCCGGCATCGACGAATCGCTCGACGAGGAGTCCGCCAAGCGCGCGTTCTGGGCCGCCTTCCGCGTGCTCGGGCAGTGGTGGGCCGACCTGCCCCCGTACTAGCCCGGTTATAGACTCGGGCGCATGGACCTCGAAGACGACACGATCGAACACATCGGCGAGCGCTGCGAGGAGTGCGGCGCCA
>JBEKRJ010000578.1:0-3908 GCA_049518835.1 Solirubrobacteraceae bacterium | reverse complement strand
AGGACTCGATGCGGCGCTACCGGCGGTCCTGGGATGTGGATTTTGCATCCGGCGGCGAGCAGGCGCTTGCGATGCTCGCGGCCGAGCAGGCCGACGTCGTGATCTCCGACATGCAGATGCCCGAGATGGACGGCGCCACGCTGCTGGCGCACGTGCGCGACAGTTGGCCGACGACGATCAGGGTGATCCTCTCGGGGTATGCGAGCCCGCACCTGCTGACCAAGGCGGCGTCGGTCGCGCATCGATTCCTCGGCAAGCCGTGCGATGCCCAGGAGCTGGGCGTGCTGATCGAGCGGTCGTGCGCGCTGCGGGACCTGACGGTGCAAATCGCGGCCTACCGCGTGACCGCGGCGGCGACGACGCTGCCCTCTCGCCCGGGCCTGTACACGCAGCTGACGCAGGTGTTATCGGACCCGGCGTGGCGACCGGATCAGATCGCCGAGGTGGTCGAGTGCGACACGGCGATGACCGCGAAGGTGCTGCAACTCGCCAACTCCGCGTTCTTCGGCGTCCGTCACCAGGTCACGCGCGTGCAGGATGCCGTCGTCTACCTCGGCGTGGAGACGATCAAGTCGCTGACGCTGACCGCGGAGGCGTTCGGCAAGCTCGCGCCCGAGAACGTCGACGGCTTCTCGATCGACGCGTTCCAGCGACATGCGATGCTGGTCGGACGGATCGCGGCCGGGATCCTGGGTGACGGCAAGTCACAGCAGGAAGCGCTGACGGCCGCGCTGCTGCACGACGTCGGCAAGCTCGTCCTGATCGCCGAGGACCCCAACCGCTGGGCGGAGCTCAACGAGGAGGCCCGGCGCCGGCAGCTGCCGCTGTACGAGATCGAGCAGCAGCTGGAGGGCGTCACCCACGCCGACACGGGCGCGTACCTGCTGTCGCTGTGGGGCCTGCCGGACGATGTCGTCGAGGCGGTCGCGCACCATCACGACCCGGAGTCGTTTCCTGGGCTCGCGCTCGATCCGGTCGCCGCGGTCCATATCGCCGACGCGCTCGCCCACGAGCTCGAGCCCAGCGCCGAGGGCGCCGCGCCCCACAGCACGCTCAACGAGGAGTTCCTGGATCGTCTCGGGCTGCTGCCGCGACAGGGCCTGTGGCGCCACCTCGCCGCCAGGTCGGCAAGCCAGCTGAGCTGATCCGCCGGCCGCCGGCTCAATCGCGATGTCGATCGGCGACCGCGCGCGCCGCCGCCGCGAGGGCGTCCGCCGCTGCCGGCGCCAGCTCGCCGAGCGCGCGGCTCAGTCGTACGACGTCGCTTGCGATCTCGAGGTCACGCACCAGCCGCGCGACCGGGAACTGACGCGACGAGAGGACCCGCGCCAGCCACAGCGCCTGCGCGGACATGACCACCGTGCCGTCACGCGCGTCCTGGATCGCCCACGCGAGCAGGTACTGGTTGTCGTGCAGGCACCACTGAGCTCCGGCCGGCCCGTAGCGCTCGTCCTCGTCGGGGAACTCGTTGCGGTAGCGGCGGCAGATCTCGCCGGCGAGCGGTCTCAGATCGATCGACTGCCCGTCCGACGTCAGCGCCAGCTCGGGCGGCGGCGCGCCCGAGGGCGGCGCCGGCCGGCTCACTGCGCCACGACCTGATAGGTGTGCATGTGCTCGAGCGCCTCGAGCTTGATCGCATCCTTGAGCTCGGGGTCGATGCGTTCGTGCGAGGCGCGGTGGTCGAGGCTCTTCATATAGGCCTTGAAGCAGTCGCGATCGCGCCAGCGACTGACCATCACCAACTGTTCCGGGTCGCGGTCCGACTGCCACACCTGCAGATCGATGAAGCCATCGTGGCACTCGACCAGCCCCGCGCGGTTGCGGAACGCCTCGACGAGCTCGGGCGCGCGATCCGCTGCGACCTTCAGGCGCGACAGCGAGACGTACATCGGTCGCTCAGTGCTCCGCGTGCCCGTTGGCGGAGGGTGGCGTCGCGAGGATCTGCTCGACGATCCCGACGATGTGGTCGCAGTGCTCGACGAACGGCGCATCGAGACCGTGTGTGAGCGCGTGCATGCTCGCCGCACCCCCGATCATCACGCGCGGTGAGCGCTCCAGCTGCTCGAGCGCCTGGATCTGTGCGATCAGCGCCGGCACGTGCAGCGACATCGTCGCGGTCAACCCGAGGATCTCGGGCTGGTGGATGCGGCAGGCGTCGAGCAGGGCATCGGGCGGTACGTCGGCGCCAAAGTACAGCACGTCGTAGCCGGCGACCTCGAGCACGTCGGCGGCCAGTCGCAGGCCGAGCACGTGCTGCTCTCCCTTCACGGCGGCCATCATCACGCGCTGGCGCGAGCGGGCCGGCTCGCGGTGCGAGCGCGTGAACGCCCGCAGGGCGACTTGGTGGCTGATCTCGGTCGCGAGATGCTCCTCGGCGACCGAGATCTGATCGCTCTCCCAGAGGTCCCCGATCGATGTCATCGCCGGCTCGATCAACTGCGCATAAATCGCCGCGACGTCCAGTCCGCGGTCGAGCGCATCGTCGGCGACCGCCTCGGCCGACGCCGGCTCGCCCCGTCGCAACGCCTCCAGGAAGCGCGCCGGCGACTGCTCGCCCAGCCGGCCGTTGGCGCCGGCGCGAACGGGGCCGCGCCGCTGGCGTGCGCCGCGCTCGGACAAGCACCGGATCGTGACGAGGATGTGCACCTGGTCGCGCAACTCGAGCGCCTCGAAGCGCGCGCAGACCAGTCGCGGATTGCTGCCGTGGCCGTGTACGACCAGCTCTCCCTCCTGCGGCGTCCTGGTCGCAACCGCTCGCTGGACGTACTCGTCGCGCCGGCGCTTGTCCTCCCACAGATCGACCTCGAACACCGTCTGTCCGCGTAGCTGCTCCTGTACGAGCCCCAGCAGTTGCGCCGCCGCGTCGTTGACCTCGTAGATCAGCCCGTCCTCGGCACGGGTCAGGATCATCGCCTCGCCGGTGGCGTGGAAGATCGCCGCCAGCAGCGCCTCGGCGTCCTTGAACAGCTCCTCGGCCGGCGCTGACGGCGCCCGACCCAGCAGCCGGTGCATCCCGGCGATCCGCAGCGGATCGTCGGCCGGCGCGCCGGTCAGGGCACCGACGATGCGGCCTCGTTGCGCGAGCGCTTCGCGTGCGATCGGGTACAGGCGAGCCCCGATTTCGGTGGCGGTCACGCCCCGCCGACCGCGGATCAGCAGCGGTGCGTTGGCGAGCACCTCGAGCTGACGGATGCGCTTGGCCGCGGCCGGACCGCTGATCCGCAGCCTGCTGGCGGCGGCTGCGATGCTCCCTTCCTCGACGGCGAGCGCGAACGCCTCGAGTTCCGAGAGTTCCGGTGGCCGAATCGGCTCCCGTGCAGCCACACGGCGCAATATACGTCAGTCCGGAAACCTGTGGCTTGCTTTCATCGGGGCAGTGATCCAGCTCGCGGGCCGCTACGTACTCGGTCACCGAGAAGCCAGTTCGATCGAGCTCAAGGGGGCGCAGGTTGCTGGGCGTCGCGGCGGCGACGCCCAGCAGCACCCGCTCACGTCCGAAAGACAGGAGTCACCGATGCAGCATGCCCACCACGCCCACGAACATCACGCGCATCCGAACCCCCAAGCCCACGCCCACGAGCATGACGCGCCTTACTCGGCGCGCAAGCATCCCGAGTTCGTCGTCCTTGACATCGGTGCGCAGGTCGGGGCGCTGATCGTGCACGCCGACCCCGAGCTGCACGGCGTCGAGGTGGAGATCAGCCCGACCGGCGAGGACGGGCGCCGCAGTCACAAGGAGGTGCTCGAGCGGGCGATCAACGGCCGCCCCGCGTTCACCGCCGTGTTCGATCACTTGCCGGCGGGCACGTACACGCTGTGGACCGGCGGCGATCCGCGCGCGCGGGCAATCGCGATCAGCGGTGGCTCGATCGCCGAGCTCGACTGGAGGACCGCTAACCGCTAACCGC
>JBEKRJ010000577.1:0-3922 GCA_049518835.1 Solirubrobacteraceae bacterium | reverse complement strand
GCCGCTATATCCGGCACTCGATCGACCACCCTGCTCGCGCAGCCAGGCGACGGTCTGGGCGAGGCCGTCGGCCAGTGACACCTTTGCTTGCCAATCGAGCAGCTCCCGCGCCTTCTCGACCGACGGCCAGCGGCGCGGCACGTCGACGGCGAAGGTCGGCAGGTGCGCCAGCGCGAACGCCCCCGGCTCAGCGCCGCACGCCTCCCACACGCGCGCGGCGATCTGCGCGACGGTTAGCTCCTGCGAGGCGGAGATGTTGAAGTCCTCGTTCTCGCCCGCCGGCGAGGCCATCGCGGTCACGATCCCGTCGGCGATGTCGTCGACGTGCGTCAGCGTCCGCGTCTGCTCGCCCGAGCCGAAGATCTCAAGCGGGCGCTGGCCGGCGAGCACCTTGGCGATCAGATCCGGGACGGCGTGGGCGATCCCGGGCTCGTCGCGGTCGGGCAGCTCGCCGGGGCCGTAGGCGTTGAACGGCCGGCAGATCGTGTAGGTCAGCCCGTGCTGATCGTGGGCCGCACGCGTGCAGACCTCGCCGGCGAGCTTCGAGAACCCGTACGCCGAGCGCGGCGTCGGGCAGTCCGGCAGGTGCGCCTCGGTCGTCGGGAACTCGGTCGCGCGCTCGAACACCATCGACGAGGAGACGTACACGAATCGCCGCACGTCGCTGTCGATGGCGGCGTGCACGACCGCCCCGGTGAGCGCGTTGTTGACCTCCGTGAGCGTGAACGGCAGCTTGTGGAAGTTCGCGATCCCGCCGACGATCGCCGCGAGGTGAATCACGTTCGAGCAGCCCGCGCAGGCGCTGCGCGCGGCCGGCAGCTCGCGCAGGTCGGCGGTCAAGATCACGCACCGCTCGCGCATCCACGCCGGCGCGGGGCGGTGGTCTGAGACCCGGACCTCCCACTCGGGGTCGCCCAGCAGCCGCCGCACGACTGCGGACCCGATCATGCCGGCGCCGCCGGTGACCAGCACGCGGCTCATCGCAGCTCGGCGTCGACCGCGCCCGTCCCGCCAGCGCCCGTCCCGCCAGCGCCCGTCCCGCCAGCGCCCGTCGCGCCAGCGCCCGTCGCGCCAGCGCCCGTCGCGCCCGCGCCCGCCTCACCCGCGCCACCCGCCGCGCCGGCGATCGCCGCCACCTCGGCCGCGAACACGAACACCTGCGCGGTGCCCAGCGCATTCCACGGATCGACCAGCAGGCAGTCCTCGCCGGCGCGGGCAACGATCTCCGCGAGCGCCTGCGGTCGCGCGAACTCGGAGTGATTGGTGGCGACGATCACGACGTCGGCGTCCTGCACCGCCTGCGCGAACGGCTGCGTCGGTGACGGCGCGTGCGGATCGCACACGGCGACGTCGGCGAGCTCGCGCTCGAGCAGCCGGATCAGCTTGTGCGACAGCGAGTCGCGCTCGTCGTCTGTGTCGCGCTTGAACGTCAGGCCCAGCACGGCGACCTTGCTCGAGCTCAGCGTCCCGATCCGCCGTTTGATCCCCTCGACCAGGAACAGCGGCACCGCCTCGTTGACGCGCGACACCGCGAGCAGCATCCCGGGCGCGTTGGATCGCTCCTCGGAGAACGCGAAGTCCTTGCGCAGGCACGTGCCGGCCGTCAGCCCCGGCAGCGCGATCCCGCCGCGCGGGTAGTCGCGGTTGATCAGCTCGATCACCTCGAACACGTTTGCCCCGTAGCGCTCGCAGTCCATCATCAGCAGGTTCGGCAGCGCAAAGGTCGCGTAGCGCAGGATGTTGGTCCAGATCTTCGCAAGCTCGGCCTGCACCGGCGAGGTCCTCACGATCGGCGCGCCGAACACGCCGAACAGCGCCGCCGCCCGGTCGGTCGAGGCGTCGCCGACGCCGCCGATGATGCACGGCAGGGTCGAGATCTCCGCCACGAAGCGCCCCGCCGCGATCCGCTCCGGCGCGTGCGCGACGAACAGCTCCGCGCCGGCGCGCAGCCCGCGGCGCTTCTCGATGTAGCCGGCGACGAACTCGGTCGTCCCCGGCGCGATCGTCGAGCGCAGGATCACCGCGTGACCGGGACGCAGCAGCGCCAGCATGTCGTCGACCGCGGCGCGCACCTGACGCAGGTCGCTCTCGATGTGCGAGAACGACGGCGTGCCGATCGTCAGCACGATGTCGTCGGCCTGAGTGGCGTCCGCCGCGCGCTCGCTCAGCTCCAGGCGCCCGCTGGCCTGGACGCGTTCCAGCAGCGGCTGCGTGTCGGCCTCGGCGAACGGCATCCGCCCGGCGCGCAGCGCCGCGAGCACCGTGGGGTCGTGGTCGACGCCGAGCACGCGCAGCCCCCGGTCGGCGAACGACAGCGCCAGCGGCAGCCCGACCCGGCCCAGGCCGATCACGGACACGTACCGCTCGCCGCTCATCCGCTCGTCCCGGGGCTCAGCGGTGGTCGCCGAGCGCGACGCTCGGCAGCGGCTCGAGCCCGTCCTCCGCGTGATGGCCGCGGATCTCGCCGCTGAACGCGATCTCGTTCAACCGCGCGATCTCGAGCTCGCCCTCGACCCGAGCGGGATGGCCGGCGGGCAGGGGGCCGATCAGCGCCCTGATCCGCTCCCGGAGCTGGAGCGCGAAGTGCGGCGTCGAGGCGCCCATCAGCTGCCGGACGTCCTCGACGGTGACCTGCCGTCCCTCGCGCAAACGATCTGGATGCTCGGCCTGGCTCATTTCTGCGGGACCACCTCCAGCAGGTTGTCGACGTCCGCCTGGACGGCGACCGAGATCGCGTTCTGATCGCCGATCACCCAGCCGTGGTTGTAGACGGCGGCGGTCGGACCCTCCTGCGTATAGCCGGGAGTAGCGTAGTTGAGGAAGAAGTTCAGCACCGACGACGGCAGCGTATCCGGGCTGTCGACGAGTAGCTGCGGGCCGTAGTCGCCGCTGCTCGACAGCGGCGCCGCGGCGGCCGCGTCGAGCGGGCGGGCGGCGTTGATCAGCACGTAGCCGTGGCCGGGGCTGCGCATCGCCCAGCCGAAGCTGCCGGGGACGTGCACGCACGGCTGCAGGTACGTGCATGCGGGGTCCCGGTAGGCGGCGAACGCGACCGAGTTGGCCGCCGCGCCGGTGGCGCCGACGCGCGCCACCCTTCCGTACTTGCGCAGCGCCGCCAGCACGCTGTTGGGGATCACGCTCGGCGGCCCGAGCACGTAGATGTGCGGCCCCTGGTGCGACAGCAGCGCCTGCCGGGTGGCCTGCGGGATGCCGCTGTGGCCGACGAACAGGATCGGGTCGCCGCTCTCGGCCGCCCACCCGGCGGCCGGCATCGCGTACGCCGGCTGGTCGGCGGACGCGATCACGACGTCGGCGCTGGCCTTGCCGGCTGCCGCGCTCGCGTAGCGGTCGATCGCGGCGGTGAGCGTGTACGGATCGCCGCCGGCGATGCTCGTCGCCCGCAGCCCGCGCGGGCTCGGCACGTCGCCGACCCGGATCACCTGGGCGCCGCCGGCCGAGCCGGTCGGCGCCAGCTGGCTGAGCGCCTGCGCGGTGGCGCTCGGCAGCGTCCCGGCGCCCGACAGCAGCAGCGGCGCGCGGATCGGCGGCGCCATCAGCACCGACGCGGCCAGCGCCGCCTGCCAGTCGTCGGTGGGGGCGAGCACGACCGCCGGCGGGTGGGTCCCGGGCGCCGACGACGGGTACACCGCGAGTGCCACGCCGGCAGCGTCGGCGACCGGGTCCGCTCCCGCCACCCGGGTCGTGTTCTTGGTCGCGAGCGTCGGGATGCCAAGGCTCGGGGGCGAGGCGGAATTGGCGTCGACGCCGACCACCGGCAGCACGCGGTGCGCGCCGGCACCCCCGCAGCCGGCGAGCGCCACGCAGGCGGCGAGCATGGCGAGCCTCGTGCGTCGCATCTGCCGGCGGACGTTAGCGACCCGGCGCCGCGCGGTCGAAAACGGGTCGTGATCGGCGCCGGCGG
>JBEKRJ010000576.1:0-3922 GCA_049518835.1 Solirubrobacteraceae bacterium | reverse complement strand
GTGCCAACACAGCGTCGATCCTCGCCAACGAGGCCCAGCACGTGGCCGTGCTGCGATCCGTGCTCGGGCTCCGGCCGGCGCCGCTGGCGCTCGTCACCGGCGGTGAGTAGGTGCCCGAGCGACCGGGGGCAGCGGCGCGGGCGGGCGCCCGCCTGGCCGCGAGGGCCGGTCGAGCGCGATGCACCGGCGCCGGCGACCCGGCGCCAGCTGCTCTGCAGCGGGGTGCTTGCCGGCGCTTGCGCCACGCTGACGGGCTCGTTGCTGGCCCCGGCGCCGACGCTGGCCACATCGCCGGCTCCGACCGACGCGCAGCTGCTAGCGACCGCGCTCGGGATCCAGCAGCTGGAGGTGTTCGCCTACCGGCGGCTGCTGGCCTCGAGCGAGCTGGCCGCCGGCGCCGCGGCGCTGCTGCGCGATCTGCTCAGGCTCGAGCTCGGGCATGCCGCTGCGCTCGTCGCCGCGCTGACGGCCCGCCGCGCCGCGGTCCCGGCTGGGCCCGCCGACGTCGCCGCCGCCGACCGGGCGCTCGCCCGTCACCCGGTCGCCGGCCGCCTCACCGGCACGCGCTCCCAGCATGACTGCGTGAAGCTGTTGGTCGATCTCGAGTCGGTCGCCGAGGGATCCTGCTACACGACGATCGTGGGGCTGCGTGACTCCCGGCTCGCGGTCCTGATCGCCGAGGTGATGGCCGGCGACGCGCAGCACTGGACGCTGCTCGACGAGCTCCAGCACCACGACGTGCTGAAGGCCGTCCCCGGTCCGTTTGTTGAGGGCACCAGATGACACCCGGTTGGTAGGCTCGGATCCCGATGCGGATTGCCAAGCAGCTCTACGACGAGATCGTGGCGCATGCCCGCGAGGAGGCGCCGAACGAATGCTGCGGGATGATCGCCAGCCGCGACGGGGAGGCGGCGAGGATCTACCGTGCGCAGAACGCAGCGGCGAGCCCGCTCCGATATGAGATCGATGGGGCCGAGCAGTACCGGATCCAGATGGAGATCGAGGATGCGGGCATGGACCTCGGGGCGATCTACCACTCCCACACACGGACCGAGCCGTATCCGTCGCAGACCGACATCAACCTCGCGTTCTATCCCGAGTCGCTGTATGTGATCGTCGGTCTGTCGGGGGCCGAGCCGAACGTGCGCGCTTACACGATCCGCGGCGGGCATGTCCAGGCGGCGGAGTTGGTCGTCCAATGAACCCCGAGGCCACGACGCCGCCGAGCAATCCGACCGCGCCGAGCGCTCCGACCGCGCCGAGCACTCCGGCCGCGGCCGCCGGTCCCGCTGACGCCGGTCAGCCCCTCGTATGTCCGAGCTGCGGCTCGGGCTGTGCGCAGCTCGAGCACCGCTTCTGCCCGACGTGCGGGGTGCCGTTGGTCTACTCGGCGCAGGCAGACGGCTCGCAACCGGTGTCAGAGCGCCACGCCCGCGCCCGCAAGGTCAAGCCGCAACTGGCCGAGGGCGAGCTCGTCCGGGTTGCCGGCGCCGGCAACCTCGCCGAAGCCGAGTTCATCCAGTCGCTGCTGCTCGAGGAGGGCGTACCAAGCATGCTGCGCCGCAGCGCCGGCTTCGACGTGCCGGACTTCCTCGCCGCTGGGCCCCGCGACATCCTCGTGCCCGAGTCCGCCGTCCACACGGCCCGCGAGATCCTGCTGCAGGCCGAGCTGATCTCCGCCGACATGCCGGCAACCACGGTCGCGCCCGGACGGCTGCTCGCCGGGCTGCTGATCGCGCTGGCGATCGGCGCGCTCCTCGTCTGGATCGCGACCGCCGTCGTGCACTAGCAAATCGAACCACCCAACAGGTCGCGCCGCGAGCCGCCGACGAGCCACGCAAAGGCCTCGAACGGGGGCCGACTCGCCAGCCGGTGGGTGGCCCACCGGCTGGCGAGACGGCCGGCACGCAGCCGGCGGGCCGGCACACGGGTCGGCCCGGCCCGAGAAACAGTCAGACCAGCGCCGGCTGGCGGTCGGTCGCGATCGACGCGATCTCCTCCGACGCGCGCTCGAACTCCTCGTCGGACAGCACCGGGGTACCTTCGAACGGGAGGTCACGCGTCAGCTCCAGCCACGACCGGCAGCCGCCGTACTCCTCGCGCACCTTGACCGTCACCGGCCGCGGAATACGGTAGGTCCGCAGCAGGATCACGTGCAGCGGGTGACGGCGCTTCCACGCGAGCCGCTTCTCTGCGTAGTCGGTCGTCCACACGTAGAACGGCGACAGGCCGTCTACCGCGCGGCGATCGGTGATCGTGAAGTGCGCTGCGACCTCCGCCCACGCCCGGATCCGGACGCGGTCGGGTTGCGGGACGTCCTCGCCCCGCACGAGCGCCTGTGGATGCGGCTCGCCATCGCTCCACACACCCTCCTCGAGCGCTCGCGCGAGCTCGGGCTGATGCGAGGCGCGGACGAGATCGGCGCGCTGGTGGTCAAACGTGGGGTAGAGGAAGAAACGATCGTATTCGAGCTTGAAGTGCTTGTCTGGCTCGCGAATGCCGCCCTTACGAAGGGTCAGGAGCTGCTCGCCTTCTGCGAGCGCCCGCACAGTCACGGCCCATTCTTTAAAAGCAATCGGCATGTATTAGTAAGTTAGGGGGCGATGAAAGGGGTTTGTCTACCGGTCCCGTGCGTGTAGCTCACGCTACGTCAGCACCAGGAGACCGGGAATTGTAGGGGGAAATCTGGAAATCGCAAAACTTCGCTGCAAACAGTGGCATTTCAAAGAGCTTCGCAAGTGTAGGAAATGCTGCTATAAGCGACTCCCGTGCGCCCCCCCGCCCGGCGTCTCGATCCGCAGCCGCTGCCCGGGCGCGAGCTGGCCCGTCGCCTTGGCCCCCAGCACCGCGCCGTCGAGCAGGTTGCGCCCCGGCTTGCCGGCCCCGCCGCCGTCGGCCCCGGCGGGCGCGTAGCGCCTGCGTTCGGTGATCAACGAGTAGCGCAGCGGCGCCAGCGCCTCCAGCTCGCGCACCACGCCGTCGCCGCCGGCGAACCGCCCCCGTCCGCCGGAGCCGCGCCGCAGCGAGTACTCGACGATCCGCAACGGAAACTCGAGCTCGAGCGCCTCGATCGGCGTGTTCAGCGTGTTGCTCATCGCGACGTGCACGCCGCTGGGCCCCGGCGCGTCCGGACACGCGCCCTGGCCGCCGCCGATCGTCTCGTAGTAGACGACCTCCTCGCTGCCGAGCGTCAGGTTGTTCATCGTGCCCTGGCCCAATGCCCGCCCGAAGGCCCCCAGCACGACGTCGGCGACCCGCGAGGAGGTCTCGACGTTGCCGCCGACGACGGCCGCCGGCGGGCGCGCGTTGAGCACGCAGCCCTCCGGCGCGACGACCGTGATCGGGCGATAGGCGCCGGCGCTGGGCGGGATGTCAGGGTCGGTCAGGACGCGAATCGCGAAGTAACATGCCGAGTGCGTCACCGCCACCGGACAGTTCAGGTTGCCGTCGTGCTGCGGCGCGGTGCCGGTGAAGTCGAGCGTCAGGCGGTCGCCCTCGACGGTCGCGCGCAGCGCGATCACCAGCTCCGCATCGAGCCCCTCGAGCACGTCGCGGGCGCTGCGCGTCCCGTCCGGCAGCGCCGCCAGGCAGGCTCGCGTGCGCCGCTCGGCGTAGTCGAGCACCTCGCTGAAGGCGGCCAGCAGTGTCGCCCGCCCCACCCGCTCACAGAGCTCCAGCAGGCGCCGAGTGCCGACGCGGCCGGCCGCGAGCTGGGCGCGCAGATCGGCCCGGCGCTGCGCCGGCTGGCGCATCTGCCCGCTCAGCTCGACGATCGCCCGCTCGTCGAGGATCCGCGGGGCGATCACGACGCCCTCGTCGGCAAGCGTCCGGCTGTCGGCGGGCATCGACCCGGGCGTGGGCCCACCGACGTCGGCGTGGTGGGCGCGGTTGGCGGCGAACGCAAGCAGTTCTCGGCCGGCGA
>JBEKRJ010000575.1:0-3926 GCA_049518835.1 Solirubrobacteraceae bacterium | reverse complement strand
TGACGCGATTCTCGTCGAGCCCGAGCATCCGCATCGAGTTCAGCGTGACCGACGCGAACGCCTCGTTGATCTCCCACAGGTCGATGTCGGCGATTTGCAGGCCCGCCCGCGAGAGCGCCTTGCGCGCGGCGTTCGCCGGCGTGCGGGCCAGATACGCGAAGTCGTCGGCGACCTGAGCCTGGGCGACGATCGTCGCCAGCGCGGCGCGGCCGTTGCGCTTGGCCCACTCGTCGCTGGCGAGCACCAGCGCCCCGGCGCCGTCGTTGACCCCGGGTGAGTTGCCGGCCGTATGCGACCCGTCCTTGACGAAGATCGGCGGCAGCTTGGCGAGCGACTCGAGCGTCGTGTCGCGGCGCGGCGCCTCGTCGATCTCGACCGTCGCCTCGCCCTTGCGGCCCTTGATCGTGACCGGCACGATCTCCTCGGGCAAGCGTCCTTCGTCGGTGGCCCTGATCGCGAGCTCGTGCGAGCGCAGCGCCCAGCGGTCCATATCAACGCGCGTCAGCTCGAGCTCGGTCGCCACCTCGCTGGCCTCCTGCGCCATGTGCTTGCCCGAGAACGGGTTCGTCAGGCCGTCGTTGATCATCGCGTCAAGAGCCTTGCCGTCGCCCATCCGCAGCCCGAACCTGGCCTGCTTGAGCAGGTATGGGGCCGACGACATCGACTCCATCCCGCCGGCGACGGCAACGTCGATGTCGCCGGCGCGGATCGCCGCGTCCAGCAGACCGGCGGCCCGAATCCCCGACGCGCACACCTTGTTGATCGTCTCCGAGGACACCTCCCGTGGAATCCCCGCCTTGATCTGCGCCTGGCGCGAGGGGATCTGGCCCTGCCCGGCTTGCAGCACCTGACCGATCACGAGATGCTGCACCTGGCCGGGGGCCACCTCGGCGCGCTCCAGCGCGCCCTTGATCGCCACGCCGCCGAGCTCGGTCGCATCGACGCTCGCAAGACCGCCGCCGAGCTTCCCGATCGGCGTTCGCGCGGTGGACAGGATCACGGTCTTGGGCATGGGGAGTCTCCGGGTTCAGTGCGCTACAGGAGCCGGCAATGCTAGTAGGGTCCCCACCGATGCTGGTCGAGCCGACCACCGAGGCGCCGCTGTGCACCAATGCCGACACGATCGTGATCGGCGTGTTCGAGGGCGAAGAAGTCGCGCACGACGTCGGCGACGAGGTGCTCGGCGCGTTGCTTGCGTCGGGCGAAGCGCGGCGGGATTTCAAGCACCTCGCGGTGACGCACGCCGACGGGCGCCGGCTGATCCTGATCGGACTCGGCGCCCGCGAGCAGTTCGACAGCGAGCGCGCGCGGGTGGCGGCCGCGGTCGCCGAGGGCCGCGCACGCGAGCTGGCCACGCGCGTCCTGTGCTGGGAGGTTCCCCACCACGTCGGCGACGAGGTGATCGCCGGCTTGGTCGAGGGGACGCTGCTGCACGCGTACAGGTTCGAGCGCTACAAGGCGGCCCCCGACGGCGAGGCGCCGGCCGAGCGCACGATCCTCAGCGCCCACCACGAGATCGCCGCTGCCGTCGGCACGGCGGCGACGATCGTCGCCGCCCAGAACCGAGCCCGCGATCTGGCCAACACGCCCGCCAACGACCTCACCCCGGAGCGGCTCGCGGCGTATGCGCAACGACTGGCGGGCGTCAGCGTCGAGAGCTGGGACGAGGACGAGATCGGCCGCGCCGGGATGGGCGCGTTCGCCGCCGTCGCTCGAGGCTCGCTGGAGAGCGCGCGCCTGATCCGCCTGCAATACGACGGACGCCCCGGCGGTCCGCAACTGGGGCTGATCGGCAAGGCCGTGACGTTCGACTCGGGAGGACTGTCGCTGAAGCCGGCCGCGAGCATGCAAGAGATGAAGTTCGACATGGCCGGTGGCGCGGCCGTGATCGAAGCGATCGCCGCACTCGCACAGCTCGGCGCCCCTGTGCGCGCGCTCGGCGTGGTCGGCGCAACCGAGAACATGCCCAGCGGCAACGCGGTCAAGCCCGGCGACATCGTCCGCGCGCTCGACGGCACCACGATCGAGGTCAACAACACCGACGCCGAGGGGCGGCTGGTGCTCGCCGACTGCATCTCCTACGCACGGCGCGAGGGCTGCGCCCGGCTGATCGACATCGCAACCCTGACCGGCGGGATCGTCGTCGCGCTGGGGTCGACCTACTCGGGCCTGATGTGCAACGACGACCGCTGGGCTGAGCAGGTGACGGCATCCGCCACCGCCGCCGGCGAGCTCGTGTGGCGGATGCCGCTGCACCCCCAGTACGCAGACATGATCAAGGGCCGCTACGCGCAGATCGTCAACGCGACCGAACGCCGCGAGGCGACCGCGATCACCGCCGCGGAGTTCCTGCACCACTTCGCCGGCGACACGCCGTGGGCGCACATCGACATCGCCGGCGGGGCTTACGACGCGCGACGGCCGTACTTCGACAAGGGCGCGACGGGATTTGGCGTGCGCCTGCTCGTCGAGGCCGCATTGCGCGCCGGTTGATTGTCGCCAGCAGCGGTTGCGGCCCACGGTCGCAAATGGGGATCGAACGCCCCCGATCGGGTCCGACGACGCGAACTGTGAGAAATCCTGCCGTAGGCATCGCCCTCACGGGCCATTGCGGAGGCTTTCGGGCGTCCACGGCTCAGGAGGTCCCCGCGGCGGCTCGCCTGCAGGGTCAGTTCGCGATGCGGGGCCGGGTGACTGTGGCGCACGCGATGGCCGGCGAGCACGTCGGGGAGGTCGTGCGCCGCACGTGGACGTTCGTGGCGCGATGCAGCACCGGGCCATGCCGGCAGCTGGTGCTGGTGCGCACGCGCGCGGTCGGTAGCGACCGCACGATCCTGTCCGAGCGCGCGCCGGGCGAGTACGCCGGCAAAGGCGCCTTCTTCGCACCGCTGCGTTGCGGTCCGCGCACCTACCAGCACGGTGAGCTGGTCCCGTTCACGATCACGGTACGGGTCACCGCGGCAGCGACCGTCGCGAGCGCAACCGTCGCGACGGCAATCAGCGCGTCGTACACCAATCCGAGCCGGACGAACTTGACGCCCTGCATCGGCCTACACCGCCACGACGCTGCCACGTACAGCGGCGAGCTCGTGGCCCCACAGGCGGCGCCAGGCTAGGAATGACGGCTAGGCGGTTAGGGCCTGACGAGCCTGGCTGCAAAACACAAAACACGCCATATACGGGTGGTTTTGCAGCCAGGCTCGAGCAACGTTGCATGATCCGAGGACCCCCTCCGGGCGTCACCGGGCGGCGATCTGCAGCGAGCCGAGCACGTGGTCAAGTCGGGCAAGCTGCGCGCGGCGCGGGGCGCGACCGCCGGCGATCACCAGATAGAGGCAAAACGGCCGGTCGGCGGTGGAGAAGAAGTGTTGCAACCCCGCCTGGCCTGACCGGGGGTGCGCAAGCCGGTGCGGCGAGAAGCGCAGCGGATCCAGCGGCAGCGGCAAGCGACGAGCGGCGAACAGGCCCCGACCGGGTTCCAGGCCCGACCCCGGCAGGTACTCGGCCAGCGCCACGAACGAACCGCCGTCCGGCATCGACGCGGTGCTGCGGTCGCCGAACTCCCCGTCGATCGCGGCGATCGGGAAGTCGCCGGCGTGTAGCGTTGCGTTTGCGCCCGTGCGGGCGAACACTCGTCCGCTCCAACCCACCGGCAGGTCGATCGTGAGCCCGTGAGCCGCCAGCCTCACGCCACGCTCCCCGCGACAGCGACCATGAACACCACCGCCAGCGCGACCAGCCCGGCCCGGGCCACGGCGACCTGTACGCGCGCCAGCGCCGCGTGCAGAGCCAGCAGCTGGGCAGGGGCGCGGACGCGCGCGGCGATCAGGGGGGTGAGTCCGCGGATCGTTCCGTAGCAGCAGACGACGACGGCGCCGTCAGCCGGGTCCCCCGTCAGCACAGCAGCGAGCAGCATCACGTAGGTC
>JBEKRJ010000574.1:0-3930 GCA_049518835.1 Solirubrobacteraceae bacterium | reverse complement strand
CGCGGCCGTTGCGCAACCAGACATCGGTCCGCTTCGCCCCAGTTCCCGCCGCGATCGTCCGCGCCATCTTCGGCAGGAAGTCCTCCGTCGCGTACGTCCCCGCGACCCGATCGGAGAACTCGGCCAGGACCTCGTACGGGGTCGCACGCTTGCCGTACACGAGCCGGTTGGCGAACCGCTTGGCTCGATCGAGCATCGGCTCGAAGCCAACCGCCACGACGGCCGTAGCGAGGATCGACAGACCGAGGCTCGGGCGCGATTGCGTGTTGCCCAACGCGGCGCCAAGGCCGACGACGGTCGCGACGTACACGCCTGTGATCGTCGCGGCCATCACTGCCACGACGAGCGCCTTGCTGATCACGAGATCGATGTCGTACAGGCGGAACTTGAGGATCGCGATCGCTACCGCCGAGGCGACGATCAGGGCCGTGACCGGATCGATCGACTGCAGCATGCTCGCGGTGTTCGGATGCTCGGCCTGGACGACCGAGAAACCGACGTACAACGCGACCCCCAACACGACAGCGGTCACGAACCATTTGAGCTGCAGCCGCTCGTCGCCAGCCGCGCGCCGAAAGCGCAGCACCGCCGCACAGACAGCCGCCACCGAGCACGCCGGCAGCAGCGATTGACCGACGTCGTGGATCGTGTCTAGCAGGCCGCCCGCTCCCACGATGCCGACCGGATTGGCCAAGCTGCCGTAGATCGCCCGCATCGGGCCGGGCGCAAGGGCGCCTGCGATCGCGATCGCGACAATCGGAACGGCGCCGAGCCACGCGATCGGACGGGCGTTGCGAAACGGCACCCTGCCGTCGGGAAACAGGAGCGTCAAATACACGGCCAGCGAGCCCAGCCACAATGGCCAGACCCAGTTCTCAACCCACACCATCCACGTCGTCCCCGGCAGCGAACCGGGGTGCGCTCGCAGCCCGTAATACGCGTATTCGGTCACGAAGTAATCGGACAGTGCCAACGCCGCGACTCCGAGGCAGACCCAGGCCACCGCGTTACCCGGACGGCGAGTCGCGATCAGGACGCCGACGACCGCAAACCCGAAGTACGCGATCCCGAACAGCGGGCCGGTCGCCTCGTCGCCGCCGATCGCACCCCAGCCCGACGACCGCGCCGCCGTTAGGTCAAGCACCCCCAGGACCTGCCCCGCGACCATCAGCGCTGCCGCCACACCAAACAGCGCCCACGCCAGAGGCGTGGTCTTGCCCGAGTCCAGCGACATCGCAACACGCGCCGGCATCAGGCGCTCGGCCGCCCGCCGCGTCTCTGCGCGATCGCTGTGCCCAGCCACGCGCGTGCCGAGCGCCCGGCGGCCGGGTGTTACGTGGTCGGCGATCGCGCGAGCATTCGCCCGACGGCGTTGATACGCGTTATCTAAGTGTGGGCGCGGCATAGTTCGAGATCAGAGATCGAGGTGACTAAAAGCTAGCCAACACCTGGCAAGACGACCAACCCCCCTTGGTGTAGGACCGGCACACCCCCTTTGGAGTTCGCGACGGCCGAGCGGCGGCCATCATGTGACCGACTCGGCGGCGGCCCCGAACCTCGTTGCGTGCATGCGCGCGGCTAGGGGTCCGTGGCCCGGAAACGCGGTGCTGCGGGCGCGCGCTTTCGAGCTCCGTCTGCTATGTGAATCTCATGTGTCTGCCGCATGAGTTGTGTGTAGGTGTCGATCGAATATGCATGCATCGGCGAGGATGCTGGAAGAGCCGACAGACACGGCATGGGGAACGTCAAGCAAATTGTCGGACGCCCTGGAGCGGGATCTACCAACCTAAGGACAACCCGAGCCGCGAAACTGGACCCCCGCGATCCAGCCCAAACCTTTGGGCTGGACCCACGGAAGTCGCGGATCGGCGCAGGCCGCCTCTGCGGGCGAGCGGCGGTCGCGAGATCCACCTTTAGGCACGATTCACCGCGAGGCTCGGCGTTTCAGTAGCCTAATCCGGTGAAGGCGATGCAGGCCACGCACGTCGGTTGACAGCAGACAAACAGCATCGTCGTCGAACTGCTACGGCGACGAACCCGTCGGAGGATTGCGATTGCGATGACGCAGAAGCCCGCCAAGCCCACTAAGCGCACGACCCCCGCCAAGCCTGCGAAGCGCGCCGCGGACGACGAATCCGCCAAGTCCGCCACGCCGGCGGTCCGCTCGACGCCGGCGACCGCCAAGCCGACCGAGCGCGCTCCAAGCGCAGAGTCCGCGAAGTCCGCGGCTGCCCCGGAGACCACCGCTCCAGCCGAGCGCGCCACGGCAGCGACGGCTGGCAAGCGCGAAGCACCGGCCCAGAGCGCCGGCCCCGCCCCCGGCGCCCAGCAAGGCACGACTCCGCCGGTCCCGCGCGGGGCCAAGCGCCAGCCGAGCCATGAGGAGATCTCCGAGCGCGCCTACTTCATCGCACTGAAGGAAGGTGGCTCCGATGAGACGGAGAACTGGCTGCGCGCGGAGCGCGAGCTGGCCACCACTTGACGGGGTGGGTGTCCACTCGCGGTGTGGGTGTCCACTCACGGTGTGGGTGTCCACTCGCGGTGGACGACAGTCAAGATCACGACCGACGCCGTCGACCACCTCGGCATAAGTACCGTTCAGGGCAACCCGCCGCGAGGTGGGGACGCAAAGCCAGGGATCTCTCGTAGACCGCCCGGTTGCCCATGTGAATCGTTCGCGGTCGCCGCGACACAGCGAGACATGGAGGTCCACAGATGTCGTACCTTGCTTCTCATCAGAGGCGCCTCACGCTGGCTGCCGCGGCCGTCGCGACGACGCTGCTGATCGGCGTCGCTCCGGGTACCGCCGGCGCCAGCACCGCCTGCACGTCCGGACCGCAATCGACGCCGTTCGCGCAATTTGGCGACGAGGCGCTGTACAGCCCGATCCCAGGCGGCTCGTTTGAGTCGGGCGCTGCAGGATGGTCGCTCACCAACGCAGAGGTGGCGAGCGGGAACGAAAGCTACGAAGTGGCTGGGGGCTCGCATTCGCTTGCGATCCAGCCCGAGGGCGTCGCTGTCTCACCGGTGTTCTGTGTCACTCCTGCGGATCCAACGGTGCGCTTCTTCGCGCGGCAGACGAGCGGCAACTCGGCGTCGCTGAACGTCAGCCTGCGCTGGACGGACGCGACCGGAGCATCGCACCGAGCCGCCCTCGGGTCGGTCGATGGCACCAGCTCGTGGCAGCCAACCCCAATCCTCCGGCTCGCAACCGCGGTGCCCGTCTGGCCACCCAGCCAGTCGGTCGCCGTCCAGCTGGCATTCAAGCCCAAGCAGAGTGGTGGAGCGTGGGCAATCGATGACGTCTACATGGATCCGCAGGGGCGGGGCTAGCGGACAGCAGGCGTTGCCGCGCCGGCGTCGCCGCAGCGCTCGTCGGGCGCTATCTGGTCGCGCAATGTTCGCCGGAGGCAAAAGTCGGCGTGTCTGTCGCCGATTACGTCGTGGGCATGTCGTTCACGCCCAACCTCGAGGAGCAGTACCTGTTCACCAAGTCGTTTCGCCAGCCGAGCTCCCGTCTGCCGGCCCGCGAGACGCTCGTCGAAATCCTCTTCGGTTTTGCGTTCGCGACATCGGTTGCCGCGGTCTGGTACGTCGAGCGGCCGTGCGCGTTCGCCGTCGTGCCGGCGCTGTTGTGCCTGGTGGCGCTCGCACTCGCCGAACGGGTGCGCTTCGACACCCCCTACGGCGTCGCGTTCGCAACGCAGCTGGCATTCGTCCCGCTGCTGTTCACAATCCCCGCCGCGGTCGTCCCGATCGCGGTCCTGACCGCATTTACGCTCGCTCGGCTGCCGCAGGTGCTGGCCGGCAAGGTGCGCCCCGGCCGTCTCTTGCTCGCGGCCGGAGACTCGTGGTTTGCGATCGGTCCCGCGGCGGTGTTCGCACTCGCCGGGACGCAACCCGCGCATGCCGGCGCAGGCCTGCTGCTGG
>JBEKRJ010000573.1:0-3940 GCA_049518835.1 Solirubrobacteraceae bacterium | reverse complement strand
GACCTCTCCCGGCACGCGTTCGGCGCCCAGTTCGCGGAGGTCCGCGTCGACGTCGACACCGGCGAGGTGCGCGTCCCGAGACTGCTCGGCGCGTTCGCGGCCGGCCGAATCATCAACCCGCGGACCGCTCGCTCGCAGCTGATCGGCGGCATGACCTGGGGGCTGTCGATGGCGCTGCACGAGCAGAGCGTGATCGACGCGGAGTTCGGCGACTATCTCAACCACGACTTCGCGCAGTACCACGTCGCCGCCTGCGCCGACGTGCTCGACATCGACGCGTTCTGGGTGCAGGACGAAGACCCGGACCTCAATCCGATGGGATCCAAGGGCATCGGCGAGATCGGGATCGTCGGCACCGCCGCCGCGGTCGCCAACGCCGTCTATCACGCGACCGCAGGGCGCGTCCGCGACCTGCCGATCACGCCGGCGAAGCTCGTGCGCTAGCGATCAGCGGCTCGCGGCGAAGAGCTCGTGCCAGCTAGCTGAGCTAGTGCTAGTCGCGAGCGCTCAAGCGGTCAGCGCGCGAGCACGCAAGCGGTCAGCGCTTGACCTTGAACTGCGCCACAAGCTCATTGAGCGTGTCGGCGTTTGCAGCCAGTTGCTCGGCGGAGGTGGCGATCTGTTCGGCGGAGGCGAACGTCTCTTCCGCCGATGCCGTGATGTCCTCGGTGGACTCCGAGCATTGCTCGGCGACGTTCGCGACCTTGTCGACGTTCTCGCGCATGCCCGCGGCGGTCGCCGTGATCTGCTGCGCGGATGCAGCGATCTGCTCGATCCGGGAGGTCATGTCTTGCACCGCCTGGCCGATGCTCAGGAACGCCTCGCGTGTCTGCTCGACGACCGCGGCCCCTTCCTGGGTGCGCGTCGCGCCGTCCTCCACGACCGACACGGCCCGGGTCGTTTCGCTCTGCATCGATCCGATCAACCCGGAGATCTCGAGCGCCGCGCGCTGAGAGTCCTCGGCGAGCTTTCTGACCTCCTCGGCGACGACGGCGAAGCCCTTGCCTTGCTCGCCGGCGCGGGCGGCCTCGATCGCGGCGTTGAGCGCAAGCAGGTTGGTTTGCTCGGCGATCCCGCTGATCGTCTGCACGATCTGACCGATCTGCTCGGACTTGCCCGCCAGCTCGCGGATCACCTCGGTGACGGCGTTGCTCGACTCCCTCACCGACCCCATCGCGAGGTTCGCCTGGTCGGCAGCCTCGACGCCGCGCTTGGCGGCTTGGTGCGCATCCTGGGCGACTTGCGCCGCGTGCTGGGCGTTTTCGGCGGTTTCGCCGACGGCGTGCCCGATCTCTGCTGCTGAGCGCTGCGCGCTCTCTGCCATCTGGGTCTGGAGGTCGGCGCCCTCGGCGACGCCGATGATCGCTTGCGCGACATGATCGACGGCGGCGCCTGCCTGCTTGGAGGTCGATGACATCTCGATCGAAGCCGACGTCAGCGTCCCGGCGGATGTGGTGACGGTGCTCATCAGCTCGCGGACCTTCTCGACGGCGTCGTTGTAGGCGCCATAGCAGAACACGATCGCGTCGCGGAAATGCTCAGTCTGGCGCATGATCTCGCCGAACTCATCGCGGGCGATGTCTGACAGCTCCGACGTGGACGGCTGCAACTCAACCGTCAGGTCGCCGACCGCCAACGCCTCGAGTCCGCGCATCAGGTTCCTCTTGGCCGCCTGGTCGACCGCGTCCAGGCGCTTGATCGCATCGGCGACGCCGACTGTGAGCCGGCGAGCGATCCCGAACGTGATGCCGCCGCCGGCGAGATAGGCAAACCCTGTCAGGAGCAGGGTCACATCGTGGCTCGGCTTGCCGCTGTACGCGAGGCTCGTCTGGACGGTGATGACGGCGAGCAGCACGCCCGTCAACAGGCATAGCTTCCACTTCAACGGCACGCGCAGCATCGGCCAACCAGGTCCTTTCGTTGCGCCGGACACCGCAAGCCGGCTCTTGAGAACGTAGTCGCCAAATCTGCGCCGCGCTTGACCGATCAGCCGATGGCGGAGCTGACGAGTGAGCGGTGGCGGCACGAACCGCAGACCGCGGTCCGTAGTTTCTACGGTCGTCGTCTGGCGCCAGGTGCCGATGACGGCCTCGTTGCTCTGCGCGGCGAGATCGATCGTAGGAAGCACGCTCGTTTCCCGATCGCAGGCCAGTCGACAGAAAGGCGTCAGCTTTGCCCAGCATCCGTTCAATGAAGGAGGTCGTGCCGGCGCTCGAGCGCAAGCTGAGCCCCCCGGCGATCCGCGCGCTCGCGTTGCGCGTCCGGATCAACACCGGTGTCAACATCACCGACCCCCAGCCCGAGCACGTCGCCGACCAAGGGCGCATCGCAGCAGTGTGCGCCGCGCTGCAGTCGATGGGCTATCCGATTGCTTGAGGAAGGACAGTACACACATGCCTGACACGATCACCACCGCGCACGCGACGGGCACCGAGGCCACGAGTGCAATCGACCAGCTCCTGCGCGAGCTCGCTACCGAGCAGCCTGCTGCGATCCTGTTCTTCAGCTCCACCGATCACGACGGCGGCCGCATCGCCCACGCGCTATGTGCCGCGTACCCGTCGGCTCAGGTGATCGGCTGCACGACCGCAGGCGAGTTCACCGAGCGCGAGACCGGGACCGGCGGCATCGCTGCAATCGCGCTTCCCTGCAGCAAGGCCACACGCGCCGCCGGCGCGCTGGCGGACTTCGAGCAGGGCGTCGAGGAAGGCGTTGCCGGCGCGGTCGCAGAGCTCGAGCGCCAGCTCGGCGGCAAGCTCAGCGAGTTGGACCCAGCGCACCACGTCGGCCTGGTGCTGATCGACGGGACGCACGGCGTCGAGGAGCGCGTCAACGAGCTGCTCGGCAATGCAGCACCGTTCCTGTCGTTCATCGGCGGCTCGGCCGGCGACGACCTGAAGTTCGCCGAGACGCACGTGTTCGCCGGCGAGGTCGCGTCGTCATCCGGCGCCGCGCTGCTGGTGCTGGAGCTCAAGGTGCCGTACGCGATCGTCAAAACATGCTCGTTCGCGCCGACCGGCACGCGCTTCCGCGTCACCCGCGTCGACGTCGACGAGCGAATCGTCTGGGAGCTGGACGGCCGCCCGGCGGTGCAGGCGTATGCGGACGCGCTCGGTGTCACACCCGCGGGGCTGGACAGCTCGGCGTTCATGCGCTCACCCGTCGGCCTGATGATCGACGGCGAGCCGTGGATCCGCTCACCGCAGCAAGTCGTCGACGGCGGCGGCCTGAAGTTCTACTGCCAGATCCTCGACGGGATCGACATCGACCTGATGCAGTCCACCGACTTGATCGGCGAGACGCGCAACGCGTTTCGCAACGCGGCGCACGAGCTCGGCGACGCCCCCGCCGGCGGCGTGCTGTTCAACTGCATCCTGCGGCGACTGGAGATCGACGCCGAAGGACACCAAGGCGCGTTCCTGGACGCGATCGGGGTATGCCCGATGGGCGGCTTTCACACCTACGGCGAGTCATACGTCGGTCACATCAACCAGACGCTGACCGGCCTGCTGATCGGCTGATCGCGGCTCAGCACATCTGCTGCGCCCGGCACGCCGTCGTCGGCACTGCCGGGCGCTTTGGTGGCCGTCACTGTGCGGCGGCTCAGACTTGCTGTCAGCGCGGCTTGCCCCGGCGGATTTCCGTCGCGACCAACCGGCATAGCGCGCGAACTCCGACCCCGACGCCGTAGAGCACCGGTGACAGCATCAGGATCGCGAAGATGATCAGTACCACCCAGACAGGGGTGTTCATCGCTGCGATCCCTGTGCGGTAGCACCTAGGGCTGTGCGTCCGCCGGTCATAGGCTCGATTATGACGGCCGGCCGGCCGGCGCGAGGCGCCGACAATACCGGGAGCATGCGAGGACGAGCCGGCGGCTCCAGGCAGCCGGATGACTCGGGCGGGCCCGTTCCGGCGAGGCTGGATGCCGAGCGGGCCC
>JBEKRJ010000572.1:0-3946 GCA_049518835.1 Solirubrobacteraceae bacterium | reverse complement strand
ACCTGTGAGCCGCCGCGCCACAGCAGGCCGACGTTCTGGAGGATGAACGAGAACCCGACCGCGGTGATCAGCGGCGCAAGCTTCGGCGCGCCCCGCAGCGGGCGGTAGGCGACGCGCTCGATCAGCACGTTCAGCGACCCCGACACGAGCATCGCGACCACGAGCGTCAACAGCAGCCCCGCGATCAGGCCCACCGGCCCGGTCGCGAGCCCCAGCCCGAGCGTCCCCCACAGGCTGACCGACGTGAACGAGCCGATCATGAACACGTCGCCGTGGGCGAAGTTGATCAGCTCGATGATCCCGTACACGAGCGTGTAGCCCATCGCGATCAGCGCCCAGATCGCGCCGTTCGACAGCCCGGAGACGATGTTGAAGCCGAGCTGCGAGAGGTCGTGGTGGATGACCGCGTGTCCGGCGGCGTTGAGCCCGACCTGGTAGCCGTGCGTCAGGTCGCGAACGCCGTAGTAGGCGGGCAGCGCCAGCAGCGCGACGACCAGGCCCCAGCGCCCGACGTACCGGCGCAGCGCCTGCAGCGGCGCCGCGGCGCGGGCGAGTGATCCTCTTGTTATCGACTGGGCTTCCACTGGTCCCTGCGGAAGTATGGAGAGGGCGCGGGACTCGCGCCCTCTCCAACAGCTTCTGCTAGTGGCTCATCCGGATGCGCCACTGCTGGTGATGTCGATCAGGCGACCTTGGTCGGGGTCAGCGTCTTGTCGAACACGGGGTCGCCGTTGGCGCCGACCTTGTACAGGCCGTAGGACTTCAGCGTCGTGTCACCGTTCTTGTCGAACCCGTACGTGCCGAGCACCGAGTGGCGCGCGGTGATCGAGAACAGCGCGTGCAGCACCGCCGACTTGCTGTTGCCCTGCGAGCCGAGGCCGGCGATCGTGTCCAGGCCCAGCTTCATCGACTCATAGCCGTAGATCGCGTACGGATCGGGGCTGGAGACGTTGTACTTGGCCTTGTAGGCGGCGAGGAACTGCTTGCCGCCCGGGTAGGCGGCCAGGTCCAGCGTCGCGACCGTGCACTCGATGTACGGGTCGACCGCCGCCGGCACGCCGCCTTGCGAGGCGGCCGTCCACGAGCTCGTGCACATCCCGTCGGGGCCGAAGATCTTCGCCGTCGGCAGCGCCGCATGGACGTCCTTGGTGATCTGCACGCCGCCGTTGGCGACGATCCCGGCGAACTCGAAGCAGTCGGCTCCCTGGCTCTTGATCGTCGCGGCGTAGGAGCGGAAGTTCGGCGCCGTCGGGTCGATCCCGGTGTTGGAGACGATGTCGACGCCGTAGTAGCCCTTCTCGAGCTCGAGCAGGTCGGCGAGCCCCGCTCCGTAGGCCTCCTTGTCGTTGGCCACGGCGACCTTCGTGCAGCCCGCCTGCTTCATCGCGATCAGGTCAGCGGCCGCCTGGATCGAGTCGCGCGGCACGATCCGCAGGAACGTGCGGGTGCCGGTCGGGTAGTACTTCTGCGGCTCGCCCGGCGCGCTGCCCGGCTCGTCGGTGGTCAGCCCGACGTATGTGTTGGCGGGGCTGACCTGCGGGACCCCGGCCTGGTTGAGGATCGGGATCGAGACCTCGCTCGCGCCCGAGTTGAACTCGCCGATGTAGTACACGGCCTTCGGGTCGACCGCGGCCTTGCGCGCGTTGGCGGCCGTCTGGCTCGGGTCCCACTTGCCCGCCGACGCGGTCGAGTCGTCGAGCTCGATGTAGTTCACGTTCCACTGGCCGGCCTTGCCACCGGCCTCGGCCAGCGCCAACCTGATGCCGTTCACGAGCGGAATCGTCTGGGCGGTCGACGATCCCTGCATCGGCAGGCTGGAGTAGACGTCGACCGTGTTCGCGCCGCCGCTCGCACTCGTGCTGCTCGCGCCTCCCGCGGAGGTGCTCGAGCTGCTCTTCTTACTGCTGCCACAGGCGGCGACAGCCACGACGGTGCCAACCAGCAGGCACCCGATCACGGCCTTCCGGATCAATTGCATACGCACCTCTATGTGTCGGTCAGGGGCTTCCCAATTGCCCAATCGCCCAAATCTAGTCGCGACCGCGGACACCAGCAAGCCGCCTGAAGGCGATCAATGCACAAACTTAACGTAACGTAAATGCCGGCGGCACCGCCCGATCACGTGTCGATCGCCTTCCAGAACGCGAGCTCGCCGGCGACGATCCGGTACACGCCGTAGCGCGTCAGCGTCGTGTCCCCGTCGCGGTCGATGCTGTAGGTGCCAAGCGCGCTGCGGCGATCGCGGGTGCGCAACAGCGCCGCGACGACCTTGGAACGCTGCGCCGGCCGCCGGCCGCCGTCGGTCGCACGCGCGATCGCGTCGAGCATCAGCCGCATCGCCTCGTAGCCGAACACAGCGGTCGGCTCGACCGGCCCGCCGCCGCGGTCATACGCAGCCCAGAACGCCTGCGCGGCGCGACCGGCGAAGCTCGGCGCGAGCGTCGGCGAGACCAGCAGCACGCGCGGGTCGAGCGCCGCCGGGATGCCCCCGAGCGCGGGATCGGTGAACGTCGTCTCGGCGAGCTCGGCGCAACCGAAGATCAACGCGTCCGGCAGCGCGGCGGCTACCTGCCTGGTCAGCAGCACCGCGTGGTTCTGGGTCAGGGCGCTGATCAGCACGCAGTTGGCGCCGCTCTGCGCGACGCTCGCCGCGAGCGAGCGATAGTCGCTCGCGGTCGGATCGAACGACTGCACGGCGAGCACCTGCAGCGCCGTGCCGCGGGCGTTGAGCTCGAACGTCGTCGCGGTGTCCTCGCCGTCGAACTCGCCGTCGTCGAGCACGTAGGTCTTGCGGCAGCCGCTCGAGAGCTGCAGCTTGACCAGCGCCGCGGCCTGCACGGAGTCGCTCGGGACCACCCGCGCGAACGTCCTGCGCCCGGTGGGGTAGTACTTGGCGGGCTCGCCGGGGGCGGCGCCGGGCGCGTCGCTGGTCAGCCCAACGGCCGAGCTCGCGGGGCTGATCTGCGCGATCGGCACGCGGTTGAGCAGCGGGATCGAGACCGCGCTCGCGCCCGAGTCCAGATCGCCGATGTAGCCAGCCGTGGTCTTGTCCTGGATCGCCTGATGGGCGTTTACGGTCGTCTGGCCGGGATCCCACTCGCCGCGCGCCGCCGTCGCGTCGTCGAGCACCCGGACGCCGATCCGGTAGCGGCCGACCGCGCTGTGCGCCCGCGCGAGCGCGAGCTGCGCCCCCGCGACCACCGCCTCCGCGCTCAGCCGCGACGCGCCGCGCAGCGGGACGCTCTCATAGACCGTGAGCGCGTCGCCCGCGATCCGGTTGCCCTGCAGCGAGGTGGCGCCACAGCCGCTCAGCGCGGCGAGCGCCGCGGCGGCCGCGAGCGCAGCCGCTGCCAGCCTCACGCTCGGCTCCACGGGCCGGCGCCGCTCACCCCTGCGCTTGCACGAACTTGAACGGGACCAGCGTCGCGTCCTTGAAGCGGCTGAACACGAACGGGCCGGTGTCGGGATCGCCCTTGCTGTCGAGCGAGTAGGTGCCGAGCACCGATTGCCGGTTGCGGAGCTTGAAGAAGTCGTTGACGACCGTCGGGCGCTGATTGGCAGCGCTGCCGGCCTCGCGCAGCACGGCGAGCACCGCCGCCATCGCCTCGTAGCCGAAGATCGCGCCGAGCGCCGGCGCGTGGCCGTAGGCGGCCTTGAAGTCCGACACGAACTTCGCCCCCGCCGCGCTCAGGTCGGCCGCGAGGAAGCCCGGCGCGGAGATGTAGCTGCGCTGCTGCGCGGCGGGCGTCAGCTTGGCGGCGAACGCCGGGTTGTCGAGCGCCGACGGTCCGAACAGCTTCGCGCCGGCATCGGCCTGCGCGGCGGCGTTGAACGCGGCCGCCGCCTGCGCCGGATTCGAGCCGCCGTAGAAGACGCCGTCGGCGCCGCTCTGCGCGCCGGTCACGGTGATCGCGGCGCCGGCGTCGTCCTTGACCGCGAGCGCGAT
>JBEKRJ010000571.1:0-3948 GCA_049518835.1 Solirubrobacteraceae bacterium | reverse complement strand
TGATGCTCGCGACGGAAGGCCTTCGGATAGCAGGCGAGCAGTCGTCGGTAGCGCCGCTCGAGTTGTGCTGCGTCGGTCATGTCCTCACCGCCCCTGAGCTCGAATCCAGCCGCATGATCGCGACGCTGGCATTGGACTGCAGACGTGCCGCCTCTTCAGCGAGCCGCTCCATCCCCGCGACCGTCAGCCGGTAGTAGCGGCGCAGCCGGCTGTCGACGACCTCCTCACGGTCGACCTCGACCAAGCCATCGGTGCAAAGGCGATCGAGCGCCGTGTACAGGGTCCCCGCGCGGAGCTTGACCCGTCCGTGGGAGATGCCGATCACGTCGGTGATGATCCCGTAGCCGTGCTGGCTACCCGACGCCAGCGCGGTCAGGATCAGAAATGTTGCTTCCTGCATCGAACGTCTAGTCATGCGTGCAGCTTATACCGAAGATCGGTATATGTCAATAGACAGGTTGCCGCGCTCGCGCCCGGGGGGGACGCCGCGCCGCTCGCGCGCTGACCCCGATCGCCTCAGGACGCGACGACCGCCTCACGACGGCCACGGCGTGAACGGGTACATCACGATCGCCGCGATCAGCACCGCCGCCGCCCACAGCCACGCCAGCCAGACCAGCGGCTTGATCGAGGCCGGGATCCTCGCCAGCAGCTGCGCGACCACGAGGTACACGCCGGGCATCACGACCACCATGTAGTAGAGGTAGCTCGTCCGGTTCCAGATCAGGCTTTCGAGCTCGTACGGGACGAACGTGCCGAGCGACCACGCGATGCCGAGCAGCGCGACGTCGCTGGTGCGCCGGCGCACGCCGATCAAGCCCGCGATCAGGCCGGGGATTGCGAGCAGCATGATCGGCGGGCTGATCATGCCGAGGAAGTGCACCGAGGCGTGCAGGTGCAGCACGCCGCCGGTCGGGTGCACCGGGTTGATGCTCAGGTAGTCGATCGGCTTGTAGTCGAACAGCCATTGCCACGGGTAGGAGGCGATCCCGGTCGGCCCGTTGGGGCTCGACTGCGCGGCCGCGTAGCTGATGATGTGCCCGAGGTGCGCGAGCGGCCCGCCGCTGACCGCCTGGTGCGAGGCGTCCGCATACGGGGGCGCGAGCGCGTCGAGCAGCCCCAGCAGTCCGATGAACGCGACCGCCGCGGTCGCCGTGCAGGCTGCCAGTCGCACCAGTCGCCGCCGGAAGTTCGTGCGGTCCGAGAGCCACCGCAGCGCCTCGAACACCGCCAGCGCCGCGAGCAGGTAAGGCGCGACCTCTTTCGCGCAGGCGCCGATCCCGAGCAGCACGCCGGCGACGTACGGGCGCTCGCGCAGGTACGCGGCCGCTGCCCACACCATCGCGGCGAGCGCGTAGATGTCGAGCGTCCCGATCCGCGAGTGGACCAGCAGCAGGTTGTCGCAGGCCGCCAGCGTCGCCGCCCCGAGCGCCACCCACGGCCCGCCGCCGGCCGCGCGCACGAGCGCGTACAGCCCCAGGATCACCAGCGACCCGCACACCAGGCTCCCCAGCCGCCACGCGAACGGGCCGTCGCCGAACAGCTGGATCGAGCCGGCCATCACGACCTTCGCGAGCTGGGGATGCTCGGCGTTGGGATCGTCGCCCAATGGGTCGTCGTCGTAGGTCGCGCCGGGCGGCGGGCGGATGCCGGCGATGTTGCGCGCCGCGTTGACGTAGTAGGCCTCGTCGAAGATCAGCAGGTGATCGCTGGCCGTGCGACACGGCGACTTGCACGGATCGCCGAGGCCGCCGACGCGCGCCCCGAGCGACGCCAGCGACACCAGCGCCAGCAGCACGAGCGGCAGCCGGGCGTGACGGGCGGCGATCGAGCGAAGCCGGTGGGGCATGGCCGCGCGACCGTACACGGCCGCCAGGTCGCACGCTCGCCGGCCACGCGGGCAAATGGCACCACGCGCCCCGGAGCGGCGACGACCGGGGCGCCGCCTAGACTCCCCGCGCGTGATGTTCGAGAAGTGGCACGCGCTGGGCAACGACTATCTGATCGTCGAGGCAGCCGAGCTGCCGTTCGAGCTGACCCCCGCGCGGGTGCGCGCGTTGTGCGCCGCCCACACCGGCGTGTTCGCCGACGGGCTGCTGCTGCTGTCGGCGCCCGACGCGCCCGGGTTCGTCGCGCGCCTGCGGATCTTCAACCCCGACGGCTCGGAGGCGGAGCTGTCGGGCAACGGGGCGCGCGAGGCGGTCCTGTGCCTGCGCCGGCGCGGCTGGACCGACGCCGACCGGTTCGCGCTGCAGACCGCGGCCGGCCCGATCGAGGCGACGATCACCTCGCCGACGACCTGCACTGTCAAGCTGGGGCGGGCGCGCGTGGTCAGCGCCGACTTCCCGTCGGGCGGCGCCGACGGCCGTGGCGAGCTGTCCGCCGGCGGGCGGCGCTGGCGCTTTCAGCACGTGCAGGTCGGCAACCCGCAGTGCGCGATCCGCGTCGAGGACGCCGACGAGCTGGCGCGCCTCGAGCTGGCCGCGTTCGGACCGCAGATCGAGCGCCACGAGCTGTTTCCCAACCGCAGCAACGTCTCCTGGTTCACGCCCGTGGAACCGGGGCGGATCGCCGCGCGGATCTTCGAGCGGGGCGTGGGGGAGACGTCGGCGAGCGGCACCGGCGCCACCGGCGCCGCCGTCAGCTACGTGCTCGCCGGCGGCAGCTCCCCGGTCACCGTGACGCTCGCAGGGGGAGAGCTCGAGGTGGCGGTCGGCGAGGACCTGGAGATCAACCTGAGCGGCTGGGCGGTGCCCGTGTTCCGGGGCGCGCTCGCCGAGGAGTTCGTAAAGGAGCTGTATGCGGCCGAGTAAGCGCCTCGAGCGGATCCCCCCGTACCTGTTCGCCGAGCTGGAGCGCAAGATCGCCGCCAAGCGCGCCGCCGGCGTCGACGTGATCAGTCTCGGGATCGGCGACCCAGATACGCCCACGTACGAGCCGATCGTGGCCGCCGCGCAGCGCGCGGTCGCCGATCCCAGCACCCACACGTATCCCTCCAACCGCGGCCGGCGCGAGTTTCGCGAGGCGGCGGCGGCGTTCTACCAACGGCGCTTCGGCGTCGCGCTGGATCCCGAGACCGAGGTGATGGCGGCGATCGGCGCCAAGGAGTGCATCTTCAACCTCAACCTCGCGTTCCTGGACCCGGGCGACGTCGCGCTCGCGTCCGATCCCGGCTACCCGGTGTACACGGGCGGGCCGCGGCTGGCCGGCGCCGAGCCGGTGCTGATGGCGCTGCGCCCGGAGCTCGGCTTCGCGCCCGACCTCGACGCGATTGCGCCCGAGCAGCTGCAGCGCGCGCGGCTGATGTTCATCAACTACCCCAACAACCCGACCGGCGCGGTCGTGCCCGACGGCCTGTTCGAGCGCGCCGTGGCGCTCGCGCAGCGCACCGGGATCCTGGTCGTGCACGACAACGCCTACAGCGAGACCACCTACGACGGCTATGTGGCGCCCTCGTTCCTCGCGACGCCCGGCGCCAAGGACGTCGGCGTCGAGGTGTTCTCGCTCTCGAAGGGCTACAACATGACCGGCTGGCGCTGCGCGGCGATCGTCGGCAACGCCGGCGCGATCGAGCACTACTGGCGGCTGAAGTCAAACATCGACTCGGGCAACTTCGACGCCGTGCAGCTCGCCGGCGTGGCCGCGCTCGCGCCCGAGCTCGACGCCGAGGTTCACGCGATGAACGCCGTCTATCGCCGCCGCCGCGACCTCGTCTGCGCCGCCCTGCGCGAAGCCGGCGTCGACGTGACCCCGCCGAAGGGGACGATCTACATCTGGGCGCCGGTGCCGGCGGGGTTTCAGTCGGCAGCGGCCTACTGCGAGCACGTGCTCGAGCACGCCGGGGTCGTGATCTCACCGGGCGGCGCCTACGGCGCCAGCGGCGAGGGGTTCTTCCGGATCTCGCTGACGACCCCCGACGACCGCCTGCTGGAGGCGGTGGAGCGCCTG
>JBEKRJ010000570.1:0-3955 GCA_049518835.1 Solirubrobacteraceae bacterium | reverse complement strand
CTATATGGGGCTAGCGGCCGTGGCCCTCTCTCGACGGCGGTCGAGGCCGACTACAACAACGATGATGACCTACAAGCTGTCGCGGTATTGCTCGATCCCCAGCTTCACCAGCAGCTCGCTCGCTTGCGATCGTGCCTGCGACCTGCCCATCCCTGCGAGTTGCGCGGGGAGCAGCACGTTGTCCTGGACGGTTAGATCTTCGAGCAGGTTGAAGAACTGGAAGATCATCCCGATCTCCCGGCGCCGAAAGCGTGCCGCGGCGGTCTCGCTCATCCGATCGACGCGCTCGCCGGCGACGATGACCTCCCCGGTTGACGGCCGGTCGAGCCCCGCAATCAGGTTCAACAGCGTCGACTTGCCGCTGCCCGACGGGCCCATCACCGCGACCGCCTCTCCGGACACCACGGCGACGCTCACAGCGTCGAGCGCCGCATGCTCGGCACCGTCATAGCGCTTCGTGACGTCAATCAGGCTGATCAGCGCATCGCCTGCGGGCGACGGTAGCCGCTCGACGGCCCTGGCTGCTTCGCTCATCGCATGCTCCTCGGTGTCATGCGTCTGGTCCCCCTGGGCCGCAGCTCGTCCGCTCGATCATGGTTCTACGAGGCGCTGTGTTACGCGGCCGTAACGCTGTCATCTCGCTGTTATGCGTCGGCAGGCATGCTGGACGCCGTTGGGGGGCGGAACGCGGATCCCGCGCAGCTGGCCCCTCCCCGCCCGGACGACGCGCACGACGAGGCGACCATGATCGAGATCCGCGAACGCGCTGACCTTCTAGCTCGGCTTCGCCGCCCAAAGACGACCGTCCGGTCGCGACTGACGCTGCTCTACGGCGGCCTGTTTCTCGCCTGCGGCGCAGCGCTGCTCGCAATCACCTACGCGCTCGTTGCGCACGCCAGCATCACGCCCGGCCGGTCTGACCGCGTGGTGTTCCCACCCGCGATCCAGGCGCTGCTGCACCCAGAGCAGGTTCGCAGCGCGATCCATACGGTTCAGGCCACGCAGCGGATCGCCGACCTGCACCAGCTCGTGATCGAGTCGGCGGTCGCTCTCGGAGCGATGGCGATCGTCTCTGCGATTCTCGGCTGGGTGGTCGCCGGCCGCGTCCTCAGACCTCTGCGCACGATCACCGCCACCACACAGCAGATCTCGGAGACCAATCTTCACCGGCGGCTGGCGATGGCCGGGCCCCGTGACGAGCTCACGCAGCTCGCGGACACGATCGATGGGCTGCTTGCGCGCATGGAAACTGCGTTCGAGGCTCAGCGGCGGTTTGTCGCCAACGCCTCGCACGAGCTGCGCACACCACTCACGACGATGCGAGCCACGCTCGACGTCGCGATCGCCAAGCCCGCCGGCGTACCGCCCCAGGTCACCGAACTCGACGCAGACCTACGTGATGACCTCGACGAGGCCGACCGGCTACTTGAGAGCTTTCTGACGCTCGCGCGCGCCCAGCAGGGCGAGCTAGGCGAGACGAGCCTGATCTCGCTTCAATCCATCATCACGGCAGCGCTCGCCACCCGCGCGTCCGAGCTCGCTGACAAGCAGATCGAGATCCGCGCCGCGACCGCACCCGTCTGCGTCACGGGCAGCGAAAAGCTGCTTGAGCGGATGGTCGAGAACGTGATCGAAAACGCGATCCGCCATAACCAGCCGCACGGCTTCATCGACCTGGCCTGCACGCTTGACGCCGGGCGGGCGGTGCTGATCGTCGAAAACGGCGGGCCGATCCTCGACGAAGGCTCCGTCGCCGCGCTCGCGCAGCCGTTCAGGCGTTTGGGCGCTGAGCGCACCTACTCGCCGCACGGGCACGGCCTGGGGCTCTCGATCGTCGCCGCGATCGCGGCCGCGCACAGCGGAACGCTCGAACTACACCCCCGCCCGCAGGGAGGGCTCCGGGTCCAGTTGACCGTCCCTGGCGCAAGCCTCGCCACGCCGACAGGAGCCCTCAGATGAGGGTCCTCGTGGTTGAGGACGCGCCGCGGTTGGCGAACAGGATCGCCGAAGGGCTGCGCGACCACGGGATGGTCGTCGATATCGCCTACGACGGGCGTGAGGGCGCAGCCAAACTCAACCTGAACCCATACGAGGTCGTTGTTCTCGATCGTGACCTACCTGGAATTCACGGCGATGCGCTCTGCCGGATGATCACCGACTCTCCGCACCCGGCGATGATCCTGATGCTGACCGCCGCCAGCTCACCTGACGAACGTGTCAGCGGCTTGACGCTCGGCGCTGATGACTACCTCCCCAAGCCATTTCACTTCCCCGAGCTGGTCCTGCGCGTCCGTGCGCTGGCGCGCCGAAGACCGGCGGCACCTGAGCGCACCCTGAAGGCTGCAGGGATCGAGCTCGACCAGCTCACCGGCATCGTCACCCGGGACGGACAGGCGATCGACCTCACCGCCAAAGAACGCGCCGTGCTCGAAGCTCTGCTCAAAGCCAGCCCAGGCGCACTCAGCGCCGAACGCCTCCTCGAACAGGCATGGGATGAGAACGTCGACCCGTTCACCAACACGGTACGCGTCACCATCGGGCGACTCAGAACCAAGCTCGGAGAGCCCAACGTAATCCAGACCACGCCCGGGGTCGGCTACCAGATCAACGGAACCCCGCAGGCACAGACGAGCTGACCAGAGCAGAAAGTCACGCCGCCGCGACCGGGGATCCGCCCTACCACCAACCTCGGCCGCAAACCAAGCACGATCACCGATCAGGAGCGTGGGGTCCAGCGGCGGTGATGCCGGTGTTCACGCGATGCAGCCACCCCGCCCGACGCCCACCATCAAGGGTTGCTGCTCCCGGACACAGCGTGGTCACGAAACCGCGCCGGACTCGTATACACGCGCGAGCATGAAAGCTGCACCTACAGGATGACCTATGAAGTCCCGGCCCATTCGTGCCGGGCACCCGCTCCTCGCCCAAGAGCACGGCTGTCGCAATGCCTCGGTCCGTCGCCGTGCGCTTCCTGCCATCAAAGCGGTGCCGGCGCACGGCGGGCCGCGCCGGCAGTGGGAGCAGCAGCGGACGCGGTTACGCTTGCGTGAATGGCGATCGGAGACGGTCTGGCGCGCTTGGCTGGCTATCCGTTCGAGGTCCGGTACAGCTCCGGGACGCTGGCGAGGGCGGCTGTGGCGGCGGACCTCGCGGCCAGCGCGTACGCGTATTTTTCGCGTCTGTTCTCGGGCGTTGCGCCGGATATAGCTCTCATCGTGGCCGATGAGACCGACTGGCTAAGTCGTCAGCCGTACGGCCTTGCGTTCTTCAACGACGACGCCGATCAGATTCGACCCGGCATCTTGGTCATGCCCGCCGGCCGCGGAGAGCTCTGGGCCGCCATGGCCCGCGATATTCGCGAGGCCGCGCCGGACAGGTATGCAGAGCTGGCCGCGGCCTACCCCGATGGACAAGGGGGCGTCGACCTACAACCGTTCTTCGACCTCATCACGATCCACGGGCTTGGCCACGCCTTCGAGACGTTGGGAGACCTACGGCTGCCAACCTCGTGGCTCAGCGAGATCTTTGTCAACCTGGCCATGCACGCCTTCGTCGCAACTCATCAGCCGGCCAGCCTGTCGACGCTCGAGACGCTCCCCACGATCGGCGCCGAAAGCCGCGAACTCGGCGCTCAGATGCGTGCGGATGGGTACAGCACGCTCGAAGAGCTTGAGGAGCACTACACGGGCGGCGATGATCCCATGAGCCCGCTGAACTACGTGTGGTTCCAATACCGATGGCAGCGACTCGCCGCCGAGATCGTTGAACTCGACGGCGAGCAGAGCCTCGTGCGCTTCTGGGACTGCTTCCACGCAAGGGACCGGGTCCAACCCGCTGACACGGCGGCCGCCTCCCTGGCTCCTCTGCTCACGAACGAGGTCAGCCACACCCTTGGACGGGCAATCAGCGACTGGAGGTAGCTCCGCGAACCACTATCCAGATTGTGCTGAATCAC
>JBEKRJ010000569.1:0-5237 GCA_049518835.1 Solirubrobacteraceae bacterium | reverse complement strand
TGCTCGACCTCAAGCTGCCGAAGGTCGGCGGCCTTGAGGTACTCGCGCGACTGCGCGCCGACCCTCGCACAAAGACGCTGCCGGTCGTGATCTTGACGAGCTCCGACGAGGAGCAGGACATGGCCGAGGCCTACGCTCAGGGGGCCAACAGCTATGTGCGAAAGCCGGTCGAGTTCGCTCAGTTCTCTGAGGCCGTGCGCAAGATCGGCCTCTACTGGCTGAGCCTCAACGAGGTGATCTAGCTCGTGGGTTGCCCTGGCCGCAAGAACCCTCACCGATCTGTTTATGAACACAGCGAAACTACTGCTCGTGCGAGACAGTCCAGACGATGAGCTGCTGACCAGACGCGCATTCAAAGCCGTCAATCTGGCCAACGAGATCGCCGTTGCGCACGATAGCGAGGAACCGCTCGACGTCTTGCTTGCAGCAGCGCCGCTGACGCCAGGCGGTCGTGCTGCTCGACCCTCAAACTACCAAAGGTCGGAGGTCTTGAGGTGCTCGCAAAACTAGGCGCCGACCCACGCACCAGGATGCTGCCGGTCGTGGTTCTGACGAGCTCTGACGAGGAGCGCGACATGGTGGCGGGCTACGCGCAAGGGGCTAACAGCTACGTTCGAAAGCCCGTCGACTTCAAGCAGTTCTCCGATGCCGCCCGCCGAATCGGCGAGTGCTGGCTGATGATCAACGAGCCGGTGCGGGTGGCTGGCGCGCATGGCCCGAGCGTTGCCACGGTTCTGCTCGTGGATAGCAACGCCGATGATGAGCTTTTGACCAGCAGCAACGCTTTCCGGCGCCACCTGGCCAACGAGATCGCCGTTGCGCGCGATAGCGCGACCGCTCGACCTGCTGTTCGGAGCAGCACCGCTGACGCCGGTGCTCGTGCGACTTGCGCTGAAGCTCGAAAAGCTCGGAGGCGTTGAGTTGCTCGCCCGGTTGCGCGAGCACCCGCGCACCAAGACGCTACCGGTCGTGATTCTCACGAGCTCTGACGAGGAGCAGACTGCGGCATCTCACTTGCAGCGACAAGGCGTTATCAGCTGCTCGCGAAAACCGGTTGGGTTCGACCAATTTTCCGAGGCTGTGCTCCAAATCGGCCTCTACTGGATGAGCGTCAATGAGATAGAGCCGACAGCGGGCCGATGAGCTCGATGGTCAGCGACATCTCCACCCACCAACACACCGAGCAACACCTACGCGCGCTGCTTGACTCGGCGCCCGACGCGACCGTGATCGTCTCAGAGCGCGGCGAGATCGAGTTTGTCAACGCGCTCGCCGTCGCGATGTTCGGCTACGCGCGCGAGGATCTGATCGGCCAGTCGATCGAGGTCCTCGTGCCCGAGCGCCGCCGAGGCGCGCACCCCGGCCTACGCGCCAAGTACCTCGCAGATCCACGCACGCGCCCGATGGGCACCGGCGCGGAGCTTTACGCGCGGCGCAAGGACGGCTCTGAGTTCGCCGTTGAGGTCACGCTCAGTCGCGTCGCCAGCGAAACCGGGGTGCTGGTTTCAAGCGCGATCCGCGACATCACCGAGCGCAAGCGCGCCGAGCAGGCCACGGCGCGGCTGGCGGCAATCGTCGAATCCTGCGCGGATGCGATCTTCATGCTTTCGCCCGAAGGCGTGATCTTGACGTGGAATGCGGCCGCGGAACGCCTCTACGGGTACACGGCCGAGGATGCCATCGATCAGCCGCGGGAGATGCTGTTGGCGACCGGGACGGCGCGCAAGCGCCGGCTCGCGCTGGTGAGCGCCACCAACAGCGTCGAAGGCCGGGAGCGCCGGCGCGACGGCAGCGTCTTTGATGTTGCGGTCACAACCTCGCCGGTCAAGAGCGTCACTGGCGCGATTGTCGGCATTTCCTGCGTTGTGCGCGACATTACCGAGCGCAAGCGCGCCGAGCAGGCGCTCGGGCGCCTCGCGGCGATCGTCGACTCATCCGATGACGCGATCATCGGCAAGACCCTAGAGGGTCAGATTACGAGTTGGAACGCCGCGGCGCAGCGCATCTACGGCTACAGCGCTGAGGAGGCGATCGGACAGCATTTTTCAATCCTGCTGTCAGCCGGAGGCGAGCACGAGGCCGGGGAGATTCTCGCGAGGGTCCGCGCCGGCGAACCCGTCTCGCATTCCGAGGTGGTTCGCCGACGCAGGGACGGTCAAGTGATCGACGTGTCGATGACCGTGTCGCCAATCCGGGATGAAAGCGGTCAGGTGGTCGGAACCTCGACGGTGACGCGCGATATCACCGGGCACAAGCGCGCCGAGCGCGAGCGCGTCGAGTTACTGCAGGCCAGTATCCGGGCTGAGAGCGCCAACCGCGCGAAGTCAGAGTTCCTGGCGCGGATGAGCCATGAGCTGCGCACGCCATTGAACTCGATCATCGGGTTCACCCAGCTGGTTGAGCTCGACGGGCTCACGCCCCTGCAGAGCGAGCACACCCGGTATGTGCTGAGCGCCGCAGAGCATCTGCTGGAGTTGATCACTGAGGTGCTCCAGCTCGCAAGAATCGAGGCCGGTCAGGTGACGATCTCGCCTGAACCGGTTTCGCTGTCTGAGGCGGTCGCAGAGTCGCTGGCGCTAGTCGCTCCGCAGGCTCGCGACCACGGCGTGACGCTTAGCGCCAACACCGCCGGGCTTTCGGGCGGCGGCTACGTGCGAGCTGACCGCCAGCGGCTCAAGCAGGTGCTGCTCAACGTGCTCTCAAACGCGGTCAAGTACAACCGTCCCGGCGGGCGCATCGACGTCTCGTTTGCGATCCTCGAAGGCGAACGGGTGCGCACGACGATCACCGACACGGGTATCGGGATCGCATCCGAGCAGCTGGCACGGCTATTTGCGCCCTTCGAACGACTCGGTGCCGAGTTCAGCGAGGTCGAAGGCACGGGACTGGGGCTTGCGCTGTCGAAGGGTTTCGTCGAGGCGATGGGCGGCAGGATTGAGATGACCTCCCGGCACGGCATCGGCACCTCGGTCAGCATCGAGCTCGCCGGCGCGACCCAGGCAACCGTCGAGGGGCGGGGCGAAGCCCGCGAGCGAGACCTGTCCGGGCTTGGCCCTAAGGACGGCGGGGGCTGTGCGATCCTCTGCATCGAGGACAACCTCGCAAACCTCACGCTCGTCGAACACATCCTTGGGCGCTACCGTCAAATCAAGCTGATTCCCGCAATGCAGGGCACGCTCGGCCTTGAACTCGTCCGCACGCATCAGATCGACCTGATCGTGCTCGATCTGCACCTTCCCGACATGCCGGGTACCGAGGTGCTCAAGCGCCTCAAGGCAGAACCGGCCACGCGCGAGATCCCCGTCGTCGTGTTGACCGCCGATGCCAGCCCTCACCAGGCGCAGCGCATCAAAGAGCTCGGGGCAGCTGAGTACCTGACGAAGCCGCTCGACGTCCCCATGTTCCTTGAGACCGTCGCCCGCTACCTCGACGGTGCTGGCGGCAGCGAACACGGTGATGGGTAGCGTAGTCCGGGCCAGAGTGATCGTGCTGGTGCCTGCCCGTTCGATGCGCTCGCGTCTGGGCGCGTCAAGCAGACGTCTGCCAGCTCGCGTAGAAGTCAGGGCTGCACTTCAGCGAGGCAGAAAGCAGATTGCCCGAGCCCGAACACAAGGACGGCTGGGAAGCCATCTCATTCGGCGCATGGTTCTTCTACGCCCTGGATTCCTCACCGACACCAGGGAGCGAACCTTGAAGCCGGCAGACCACTTCGGCGCGACCAGAGACGCCGACGTGCGGCTACTGGTCGAGATCGCGCCGCGAAACATCACCGGCGAGGCGACAAGCCACAAGACGCTCTCCAACGACCTTGACCGGCTGGAGCGAGGCGACTATTAGTGCTCCGTTAGTGCTCCGTTAGGTCACGGTGGTGCGTGGATTGGATGATCGGGCGGCAGCTCTCTGCGGCAGACGGGGCAGGTTCCGTGCCAGCAGGCCAGGAGCGCTTGTAGCTCCCGGACGACCCCGAATAGGGTCAGGCTGCCGCCCTGGCTGGCGGGTGGCGTAGTCGCTCCAGGGTCAGGAACGCGTGCGCGACGGACACGAGCGTGACGTGGTGGTTCCAGCCGCGGTAGCTGCGGCCTTCGAAGTGGTCCAGTCCGAGCGCGTCTTTGAGCTCGCGGTAGTCCTGCTCGATCCGGAAGCGCATCTTCGCCAGTCGCACGAGCTGCTTGAGCTCGGTGTCGGCGGGCAGGTTGGAGAGCCAGTACTTGGTCGGCTCGGGCTCCTTGGAGGGCCATTCGCAGATCAGCCAGCGGACCGGCAGCTCCTCGCCTGCCTTGTACGCGGCGCGGCGCAGTTCGATGTTCGCCGGGCGGACCCTGAGCGCGAAAAACCGCGAGTTCATCTTCCCGCGCGTCCCCTCTCGCCAGGTGACCGTCATCGCCGCCTGCTTGCCGGCGGCGAGCGCCAGCGCCTTGAGCGAGGATGGGTCCTCCCGGTAACGCAGGCTGGGCGGGCGGCCACGACCCTCGGGCTTCGGCGGCTGGGTGGGCTTGACGTCCTCGCCGTAGGCCGAGGTCGTGCCCTTGACGTCGAGCACATACTCAAGCTCGCGCTCCTCCAAGCCCGAGCGCAGCTCGGTCGTATCGCCGTACGCGCCGTCGCCGAGGATCGGCGGCGGCTTGATCCCCCAGCTGATCAGCTCGTCGATGATCTCCAACGCCAGCCGCCACTTCTCGGCGTGGTGCAGATCGTCGGGCAGCCCGGTCTTCTTGCGCCGCGCTTGGTTTGACTCGGTCTGCTCGTCCCACTCCTTGGGGACAAACAGCCGCCAGTCAAGCGGGCAGGAAGCATCCTCGGCCGCGGCATTGATCGACACCCCGATCTGACAGTTCCCCACCTTCCCCAAGCAACCCGAGTACTGGCGGGCGACCCCAACCGACATCTTCCCGAACTTCGGGAACCCCGTGTCATCGATCACCCACGCCCGCGCCGACAGCTCCCGGCTCATCCGCCGCGCCAACGCCCGGCGGACCGGCGCCGGATCCCACGGCGACTGGTTGACGAACTGCTGCAGGCACTGCTCATCCCCATCCGCCAACCGCGCAGCCATCGGCTCGATCGACTTGCGCTTCCCATCCAGCATCAGCCCCCGCACATAGCACTCACCCCACCGCCGCTGATCCTTGCGCGCCATCGAGGCGAACATCTCGCCGGCGAACTCGACCAGCCGCCCGCGCACCCGCGCAAGCTCACGGTCCGACAAACCAGCCACAGCCCGCATCATGACCTCCTCG